>CAUBUJ010000237.1 GCA_958439155.1 uncultured Veillonellaceae bacterium | reverse complement strand
GGCTGGCCGAGGAAGGCTTACGCCGCATGGGCCGCATCGGATATGGAGCACGCTGCCCGGGCAGTGGACGCGGATATCCTTATCGTAGGAGAATCTTTCAGCGAAGGCCTGGGGGACGCGAGGAAATGGCTCCCAGGGCGCCAGCGGACAGGGATGGAGACGAGCCGCGCCCGGGTGGAGGCGAAGATGTACATCGCGAAAACCGGACAGATTCTCGCGGCAGAGGGAAAGTACGGCTCCGGCGCGGATATTTCCCGGGCAGCGGCAGAGAAGAAAGCCATCACCGCCGCCGGTACGGCCCTGGGGGAGAGTTTCCGGGATCGCCTCATGGCGATGAGTCAGGACAGCCGAACGGACATCGAAGTGATCGTCCATGCTTCCGGCGCGGGAGAAGCGGCGCAGGTGCAGCGGGCTCTCAGCCGTGTTCCCGGGGCAGGACAGGCACAGCTCCGGAGCTACGAAGCGGGAGAGGCGGTCTTTTCCGTCCCGTACAGCGGCTCGCCGGAGGGGCTCTTCCGGGCGCTCCAGGGGCTCTCGGAGGTCGAGCTCGTCCTGGAGGGAATTTCCTACAATACACTGTCTCTTTCCGTCCAGTAAGGCGGGCAGCGGAATGCATGCGAATTTCCTGTGATTTCTTTCTGCATCGGCGGATTTCTTATGGTATAATAAAGACAACAATATATGACGTGATGAAGCGGAGAAGGTAGTCTTCCCCGCTTTTTTGTATGAGCAGGGGGCGGCGGCAATGAAATTTATGGTGGAAGACAAGCACGGGCGGCACGAAATGACGGTGACGCCGAAAAATCTGGTCATGGTGGGCTTCTCCGGGCGGGATATTGAGAAGGCCATGGAGCACATCGGGGAGCTGGAGAGCCTCCAGGTGCAGTGCCCTTCGATCATTCCGGCGCTCTACAGCTGCGACCCGGCGCTGGCGGTGCAGACCGATACGATCACGGTCCATGGGAAGCGCACCAGCGGAGAAGCGGAGTACCTCATTTTGAAACATAATGGGAAGTACTATATTGGCCTTGGGAGCGATCATACAGACCGGGAGATCGAAGTGGACGACATCGCCGCGTCGAAGCAGGCCTGCCCGAAACCCTGCGCGGACGTGCTCTGGGATTATTATGAAATCAAGGACCACCTGAGCGAGCTCCGCCTCGTGTCGACCGTCGTCGCCGGCGGGGTCATGCTGGAGTACCAGGACGGCGTGGCGGGAGATATCCTGCCGCCGATCGCGCTTCTCAACAAAGTGAGCAAAGCGGTAGATCTGGAAGACTGTCTCATCTTTTCCGGGACGGTGCCTCTCCTCCGGGGCTACAAGTACGGTGAAGGCTTCTCGTGCCGCCTCGTAGATGACAGGCTGGGCCGGGAAATCGACTTGTCCTATACGGTGAAGGTACAGGAATAAAGAGGGTACAATTTCAGACAAGACGAGGAAGGCAGGCTGACAAGGGTCTGCCTTTTTTAGGAGGGTTTTATGAAAAAGAAAATTGCTTTGATCCAGATGGATGTGCACCTCGGCGCCGTCCAGGAAAATTATGCCCACGCGAAAGCGCTCATGACGGAGGCGATGAAGGAAGAGCCGGACATCCTGGTTCTGCCGGAGACGCTCAATACGGGATTCTTCCCGGAGCCTGCAGCGGCGCTCGCGAAAGCGGCCGACCCGGATGGGAAGGAAACGCAGGCACTCTTCGGCGCCTTCGCGAAGAAATACGGCGTCCATATCGTAGCCGGATCAGCCGCGGTGCTGGAGGGCGGAAAGGTGTACAATAGGAGCTATGTCTTTGACCGGGAAGGTGCAGTTATTGCTTCCTACGATAAGGTGCACGGTTTCAGCCCTATGGGAGAGACAGAGTACTTCGCCGGCGGGGATCACCCGGTTCATTTCGAGCTGGATGGGATTCCCTGCTCCATGGCGGTGTGCTATGATATCCGTTTCCCTGAATGGATCCGCACGGAAACACTCCGCGGGGTGGATCTTTTCTTCCTCCCCGCCGCGTGGCCCCTCGTGCGGAAAGAACACTGGGTGACTCTCGCGAAAGCGCGGGCCATCGAGAACCAGATGTACTTCTGTGCCGTCAATGAATGCGGACTGGCAGGAAAAACGAAATTCGGCGGCCATTCCTTGCTGCTCTCCCCATGGGGGGACGAAATCTGTCATTTCGGGGAGAAAGAAGAGATCCAGACCGGGGAGATCGATCTGGACGTGATCCGCGGCATCCGGGAAGGAATCAACGTATTCCGCGACCGGCGGCCTGAGTTGTACCATGTGTAAAGGGAAATGATTCGTTCGTTCCGTACGGAAATCAGGGGAAACGGGGCGCGGCAGAAATAAAAAGAGAATGCAGAAAGAATTTCATTTTTTCTGAAAATATAGGACGAAAATATAGGACTTTGTTTCTATGAGAAAGAGCAGGCACAGAGCCATGGATTTTAAAATTATCAGCAGGAAAGGGCAGTATACGGTGAGCACAGAGATCAAGCATCTCGTGGTACTCT
>CAUBUJ010000236.1 GCA_958439155.1 uncultured Veillonellaceae bacterium | reverse complement strand
GGAGATAGAATTTCCAGTAGAACGAAACCATAGGAAGGGGAAGATTTTCCATGCGTCTTCTTCCTCCTATGGACAGAGGAAGGAAATGTACCGCCCTGTAAAGACAGGTCAGGCGTTCTTTCCAAAGGGGAAAAGAGCGGTTCCCAATTTGGGCCTGCCTTCTGCGGGAAAGTGGAGGCATGCTTTGTAAAGAAGGGAATATTTTTTACAAAAAGGGGATGAAATGATAAAATACATTTTGTATACATCCTGCCTGCCGCAGGGGATTCCTTTCCGGCGGGGAGGAACAGGGTTTTTCTTAGATAGTTCTATTTGTGAGGTGACATATGCGCAGTTTGTATATTTGGACCTGCGCGGCCCTTCTTTGGACGCTCTCGGCGGTGACAGCCCCGGCAGCGGTGCTCCGGAGCGGCATGTCCGGTGAGGATGTGTCCCTGCTTCAGCAGGAACTGGCAGAGGCAGGGTATCTGGCCCGTTCCGTAGATGGAGAATACGGCTCGGCCACCGCCCGGGCGGTTTCTCTTTTTCAGGAAGATCATGATCTCAAGGTGACCGGCGTCGCCGATGAGAGAACCCAGCAGAGGCTTCGCCATGCCGGCGGGAAAAGCCGTTCCGGCGGAGGCATCCTCTACGCGGAAGGAAACCGCGGCGCGGAAGTGGCGGAGATCCAGCAGAAGCTTTTTCAGGAAGGATTTTTGAAGGATGTGCCTGACGGTGTATATGGGCCGGCCACGGTCCGCGGGGTGCGCCGTTTCCAGGAGGATAGGGATCTTCCAGTGTCGGGCATGGTCGATGAAAAGACCATGGATGCCCTCGATGAGATAGAGGCGGAAGAACAGCCTGCTGCGGCGCGGGTTTCTTCTTCCCGGGGCACGCTGTCAGAAGGAGACCGCGGGCCCGGGGTGGCGCAGCTCCAGAATCTGCTCACCCTCCATGGGTTTACGCCAGGCTCATCTGACGGCGTTTTCGGTCAGGATACGGTGCGGGCGCTCCACCGCTTCCAGGAATATTACGGGCTGGAAGTGCAGGACACTGTGGACAGGGCGGTATGGAACCGCCTGGAACAGGCGCCTATGTTTATGGGAGAATACAGGAAGGCCTTCCGCATGCAGTCCACGGCGTATACCCCCTTTGACGGCGGCGGCACGGGCCGGACCGCGAGCGGCAATATTGCCGGGAAAGGCCATGCGGCGGTGGATCCTGCGGTGATCCCGCTGGGGAGTCTGATTTTCGTGGAAGGCTACGGCTACGCTCTGGCCGATGACATCGGCGGCAGCATCAACGGCCATACCGTCGATGTTGGCGTGGATACCCTTGATCAGGCCTACCGCTGGGGAAACCGCCGGGTCATGGTGTACCTTGTGGATTGATCCCATGCGTATCTAAAAAGAACTGTCATTTTGAAAATGGCAGTTTTTTTGTGCCCATAAGCGATACATGCCGGGCGGGCCGCGAATTTTATGAAAAATTATGCCGCCCTGTCTATACATCATGGCGGGATTTGTTACAATAGAAGAGTAGGAGCGCCGCGGCGCTTCCATTCACGTAGCAGAAAAGGCGGCATGGCCTTTTCCTTTGTTTGCAGGAGGAATTATGAAAGAAATAACTGCTGTGATCCTGGCGGCCGGTATGGGAACGAGAATGAAATCGGAGATTCCCAAGGTGCTCCACAAGGTGAACGGCCTTTCCATGATAGAACAGGTGATTCGCGCTGTGAAACAGGCAGGGTGCGCGCACTGCGCGGCCATTACCGGTTTCAAAGGCGATCTGGTGCGGGCGGCGCTGGGAGAGGAAGTAGACTATATCGAGCAGAAAGAGCAGCTCGGCACAGGGCACGCTCTCATGCAGGCCGCACCCTACCTTTCTGGGAGAGAAGGTTATGTTCTGGTGATCTGCGGGGATACGCCCCTTCTGCGGGCAGAGACTATCCGCGGCCTCATCGAGGAATGCGAGGAACGAAAAGCCGCGGCGGCGGTGCTCACGGCGCACATGGACAATCCCTTCGGCTATGGCCGGGTGCTCCGGGACAGGGAAGGGCATATGACTTCCATTGTGGAGCAGAAAGACGGGACGCCGGAAGAACTGGCAGTGCAGGAAATCAATACGGGGACATACTGTTTTGAAATTCCAGCGCTCCTTTCTGCCCTGCCCCAGCTCACCTGCAATAACGCCCAGGGCGAATACTACCTTACTGACGTATTCGGCATTTTGATCCGGGAAGGCCGCCGGGTGGTGCCGGTCATGGCGGAAGACGCGGACGAAACCATGGGCGTCAATTCCCGGATCCAGCTCGCCGCGGCAGACCGGGTGCTCCGGCTCCGCAAGGCGGAAGAGCTCATGGCAGCAGGCGTTTCCATCATCAATCCGGAAAGCGTCTACGTAGAGCAGGATGTGACCGTCGGAAAAGACACGGTGCTTTATCCCGGGACCATTCTCCAGGGGAAGACCGTGGTAGGCGCGCGGTGCGTCATCGGGCCGGACACGCAGCTCACCAATGTGGTCT
>CAUBUJ010000235.1 GCA_958439155.1 uncultured Veillonellaceae bacterium | reverse complement strand
CCCGCCGCACATGATGCACCATCCGCAGCCCGCAGTCATAAGGCAAATCACCCCATGCAGCGCCTGAGCATGCCTCCACTCTCTTGCGTATCTCCCTTCCATCCTTTAAAATAAGTACAGAATATTGTACTTAATAAAAGGAGGACCTCTTATGATCGCTATGAACTACTCCGCCCTCCGGGGAAATATGCGCGCCGCCTTTGACGCGTGCAGCGATGATTACGAAACGATCATCGTCACCAGAAGAAATAAGAAAAATATCGTCTGCATGTCCGAGGAAATGTACAACAATCTCATGGAAAACGCCTATGTCCGCTCTTCCAAAGCCAACTACGACCACATTCTGAAGAGCATCGCCCAGCTCCAAAAGGGCGAAGTCCATAAAAAGGCGCTTTCCGATGAATAAACTCTTCACCGATGAAGCCTGGTCAGACTATCTCTACTGGCAGCAGGAAGATAAGAAAACGCTCCGGAAAATCAATGCGCTTCTACAAGACATTGACAGGAATGGAAATGAGGGCCTCGGAAAGCCGGAAGCCCTCTCCGGAGACCTCGCCGGATTCTGGAGCCGCCGGATCAACAGCAAAGACCGGCTCATTTACGCCATCCGCGCAGAAGGCATCTGTGTCATCGCCTGCCGTTTCCACTATGGCGACAAATAAAGCTCTTTCCCAGCAGGCCGGACGGTTCTGTCTATGGCTAAAGGCCACAGGCGTCATCATGAGAAATCCTCATTGTCTGCACGGCATGATACAATAGAGTAAACTAACTTTAGGAGAATGAAGCAGCGACAAGCTGTTCAAAGGAAATACAGGGAATGGGTTAAAAATACGCTGTGCATCTCATGCGGATCGGGGACAAGAAATGGCTGTTTATGTAAAAGTCAATAAAGATGGAGACTATCATTCTTACAATTTTGCCTGCGCGGTGTATGGTTTCCGTGAAATGGGCGCGGAAATCATCAAGTACGAATTTCTCGATGACATCTATGATCAGGTGACCCGGGAAGACATTGTCGTCGATTACGTCCAGCAGACGCAGGAAATGCTGAAGAAATTTGGCGTTCTGGCAGGTATTGAAAATTATCCCAGAGAATTGCGTCCCTTTATGGGCAGAAGGGTATGGACGGATAGGATCGACCATTTTAACGCTCACCCTGATCAATGGGGCATTTTCATCAAACCCATCAAAGACAAGGCTTTCACAGGACGTGTAGTGAATTCGCCGAAGGATTTAATCGGCTGCGGCAGCGAAGAGGAAAATTATGAAATTTTATGCTGTGACGCCATAGACATCAAGCGGGAATTTCGCGGATTTGTGATCTATGATGAGCTCGTTGATATCCGGCCTTATTTCGGAGATTATCATTACAACTACAATCCCGAAGTGGTAGACCGCATCATGGACGCTTTCCGCACCATTCCGGAAAGGCCTGCAGGATGCAGCGTAGACATCGCTGTCATCGAAAAGGGCGGCAAGGAAGACACGGTTTTTCTTGAAATGAATGATGGGTATTCCTTAGGAAACTACGGCCTTCAATATCTCAGGTATGCCAAATTGCTTTCTGCCAGATGGTCACAATTACTGGGCGTGACAGACCCCTATGATTTTAGACGCTATAAATAACATAGAACCTGCCCGGTATGTGACAGCTTGACAGGACCAAGCTGCCGCCAGACTTTTATAAGCACGCAAAAAAGAAGCCCTCCCGCTTCATGGACTATGACTCTGCAGCCGCGCAGCAATGGCAGATCTGCATTGAACCGGATCACTCCGGATCTCCACATTTCGTGCAGGGTGCCCGCATTGCTCTATTGGTCACTCATGAAGCATTGGGAAGGACTTCTTTTTTGTTTTGCTGGTCTTGCGTTTTCAGGATCCTGAATTGGGTAGAGCGCTCTTCCGAACGCCTTGGAATGTGCACCTTCCAAGGTATCCGGCGAGGAGTAAATCTGGAATTCCAATCCCTCGGGAATTTACCCCTCTACTATCAGTAAGACCACACTTGCCATTTTGTTCACGGCAGCTTGTTGATAAAAGGCTTTGTGGAAATCGGAAGCGGGCGACTAGTACACCCCTGGCCCGCGGCGGTAAGATCTTTCCGCGCGCCCGCCATACGGACCATTTTCCTCTTTCATATATTAACATTCAAAAACAGGGTATTTGGTTAGTATGAAAAATGGAAAACGCAGAGTACAAAGATCTGGTGCGCCGCCGCAAGTACCATGGGCGGCGGGGTCTAGTGCCGGAGGCGGATGGTGCGTCATTGGCGTGGAGTCGGAAGTCTGAAGTCTGGAGACGGGAGTCTGAAGAGGAAAGAGGAAGGACTTTTTGTATGGCGGCTCCGCCGCTGATACAAGCTTTCAGCTTTCAGCCATCAGCTGTCAGCGGGAATAGGAAGGGTTTTCTATATGGCTTTGCCGTGCATGGACTGATTAAAAATCACCTGGTACGCAGGCGCATCCTCTGGGAGGCAGCTTTGCTGACAGGCCCGCGCTGCCAAGTAAGGAAG
>CAUBUJ010000234.1 GCA_958439155.1 uncultured Veillonellaceae bacterium | reverse complement strand
CCTCATCCCTTATTTTTTCTTCAGCACTTCATCCATGGATCCCATGCGGTATCCCATAAGGTCCATGGTGACATAGGAAAATCCAAGTTTCTTGAAATACGCCGCCGTTTCCCGGCGGAGCGCGAAAAGGCGGTCCATTTCCGCAGGAACCACTTCGATGCGGGCAAGTGTCCCGTGCATGCGCACCCGGAGCTGGGTGAAGCCGTGATCGAAGAGGAAATTCTCCGCCGCTTCCACCATGGACAGTTTCTCCGCCGTAATGGTCTCACCATAAGGAAAACGGGTGGCCAGGCACGCGAAGGAAGGCTTGCTCCATGTGGAAAGGCCTGCTTCCTTCGAGAGCGCCCGTATATCCGCCTTGAGGAGCCCCGCTTTCCGGAGGGGGCTCTTGATGCCCAGCTCGGCGAGCGCCGAAAGGCCCGGCCGGTACTGGGACGCATCATTCAGATTGGTCCCATCCGCCACGCAGGCAAAGCCTTCTTTCGCGGCGATGTCTTTCAGCCGGGAAAAGAGAAAATGCTTGCACAGGTAGCACCGGTTTTCCGGATTTTGGGAAAATCCCTCAATCTGGAACTGGTCGAGAGCGACCACCTCCTGGCGGATCCCTTCTTTCCGGCAGAAATCCGCCGCTTCCGCCACTTCCCGCTCCGGCACGGAAGCCAGATTCATGGTCACCGCCATGGCGCGGCGGCCCAGTACTTTTTTCGCCTCATACATGAGGTAGGTCGAGTCAACCCCGCCGGAAAAGGCCACCACCACCGATCCCAATTCTTTCAGGTACGCCTCGAGGGCATCCTGTTTCTTCTGCAATTCTTCTGTCATGTTCTTTTCTTTCCGCGGCAATGCCGCTTTATCCCCCTGACTGCGCGCGCAGGCACGCAGGAAAAGAGGAGAACCCCTATGGCCGCTGCCCAGGGAAATTACCGGTCCAGAAAGGCCGCCGTATCAGGATCGCGTCGGAGTTCTTCCAATTCTTCTTTTGTAGGATATACCGGAATATCCCGGTCGTGACTGACCAGGCAGAAAAAGCCCAGCATCTCTCCCATATCTGCTTTGAACTGGTGCCACTCCCAACCGGGAATGGTAATAAGGTCCCCTTCATGGACCTCCCGCACGGTATGCCCCAGGAGGGCGTGGCCCCTCCCTTTAAAAATCACCACCATGTGCATATGGCCATGGTGCTCCAGAGAAGAGAAACCTCCCTCTTCCACCTGGAAATACCGGAACTGCACCGGCAGATCTCCTTCATTATCAAACAGGACCTGTTTTGTCACGTCCCGAAACACCCCGGGATTTTCTTTGTATATATGGGGCTCAATGCCGTCCCAGCGGATATGTTTCTGGTCAAATTTTCTGTACATTTTCTCGCCTCACATCGTTTCTTGATTGTTCTATTATATCATAGGTCTCTTCCGCTTCCGCCGTGAAAAGGCGCCAAAGAAAAAACATGACCTGCGAAAGGCCATGCTTTCCATTTTCTGCATCAGTTTATTTCCCGAGGACCGATTCCACCGCTTCCCTGCAGAGACGGACCGCTTTGTCCGCCGTTTCCTTATCAATATTAAGGGGCGGATTGAAATAAATGACGTCGCCGATGGGACGCAGTACGAGCCCCAGATCCATGGCGCGGCGGAAAATATGCCACCCTGTCCGTTTCGCCGGATCGAAAGCTTTCTTCGTCTTACGGTCTTCCACGATTTCCATGGCATTGATGAGGCCGATGTGGCGGATCTCGCCGATATGGGGATGATCCCCGAGGGCCTTCATAAGCGCTTCGTGAAGATAGACCCCCATGTCTGCTGCCTTCTCGAGAATGTGATCCCGCTTCAGGATGCGGAGCACCGCGAGAGCCGCAGCGCATCCCAGGGGATTGCCTGCGTAGGTATGACTGTGGACGAACGCTTTGTGGCTGCCGTAGTCATCATAGAAGGCCTGGTAAATTTTGTCCGTCGTAATGGCAATGGACATGGGCAGGTACCCGCCGGTAAGGCCCTTGGAAGTGCAGAGAATGTCCGGGCTCACCCCGGCGTGCTCAATGGCAAACATTTTCCCTGTGCGGCCAAAACCGGCGGCGATTTCATCATCGATCATGAGTACGCCGTATTCGTCGCAGAGTTTCCGCAGTTTCCGGAGGTACTCCGCCGGATAGATCCGCATCCCTGCCGCGCCCTGGAGGATCGGCTCCACAATGACCGCCGCTGTTTCTTTCCCGTATTTTTTAAAAGCCGCTTCCGCGCTTTCAAAGCATTCGCAGTCACAGGTGTACCTCGTTTTGCCGTAAGGACAGCGGTAACAGTCGAGACCGTCGAAATGAATGTTGTTCATCATCATGGGCTTGTAAATTTTCGCGTACAGGTCGAGACTCCCCACGGAAAGGGCGCCGATTGTCTCGCCGTGGTATGACTCGGACAGGCACATGAAACGCTGCCGCTCAGGGTGGCCTGTCTGGTAATGGTACTGGAAGGCCATTTTGAGAGCCGCTTCCACCGCGGAGGACCCATTGTCGCAGAAGCTGAACCGGGTAAG
>CAUBUJ010000233.1 GCA_958439155.1 uncultured Veillonellaceae bacterium | reverse complement strand
CGGTGCCGGAGAAAACCGCCTGGACGCGCTTGCTGTCACCTACGGCTACGGCGATCCGGCGGAGCTCGCAGCGGACCATCCGGCGTACCTCATGCATTCTGCCGATGAAGTGCGGCGTTTCCTCCTCACAGGATGTCTCCCGGACCGTTCTGCCCGGAACGAAGCGTAATTTTCTTCGCAGCCAAAAACTCCTCTTCCCATGGGCGCGTTCCATGAGAAGAGGAGTTTTGTATTGTTTTTTAGAGGCCCATGGCAATCCGGCCGTAAATGACGAAGATGGTAACTGCCAGCGTGAGGACCATGAAGACATAGTCCATGCCTTTCGGGGCGACGCTTTCCATGAAGGTCCGCTTCTCTCCGCCGAAACCGCGGAGTTCCAGAGAGAGGGCCATGGTCTCGCTCCGGCCAAGGGAACGGAGCATGATGGGGCGCACAATGGACATGTAGCGGTGTACTTTTTTTAAGAAATTTCCTTCTACCGCCAGACCCCGGCAGGCCTGAGCTTCAGCGACGGCTTTATTTTCTTCCATGAAGTCCGGAATGAACCGGAGGCCCGCGGTGAACATGAAGGCGTATTCATAGGGAATCTTCATCTGGCTCACCATGGATGCGGTGAGATCCTGGAGGCGGGTTGTGCCGAGGAGGTAAATGAAGAGGAGCGTCATATCCATCATGCGGAGCGCCGCAATCGCAGACTGGTCTGCCGTGCCGCCGCCGAGGTATTCAATGCCGCCAAGGATGACAGCAAAGACGGCGAGCATAATGACCGCTTTCAGATTTTTCAGAAGCTGCCCCGCGGCGATGAGGAGGAGAAGTTCCACGCACATCAGCACGGCTAAGGTATCCACCCGGTGCAGTACGAGGGCCCATACGGCGGTCCCTACGGTTAAAATGATTTTTGTCATCGGTACCAGTTTGGTCATCATTTGAGGCCCCTCACTTTCTTGTACATATCACAGAAGGCTGCCATATCTTTGCAGTACGGCGCGCCTGGAAGCGCCTTTCCGAGGCGGACAGAAGCAGGAACGGCGAGACCCCAGTCTTCCGGCCGCTTCCCGTCGCCAAAGAGTTCTTCCGGCGTGCCGTCAAAGGCAATGCCCTTCCCAGCGATCACGATGGCCCGGGTGCACTGGCCGGCGACGATGTCCATATCATGGGTGATGAGGATGATCGTGATCCCCTGGTCTTTCAGACGGTTCATGAGGGCGCAGAGCCGGCGTTTTTCCCGACCGTCCTGGCCGCTGGTCGGTTCATCGAGCACCACATATTCCGTATTCATCGCAAGGGCTGAAGCGATGGCGGTGCGCTGCTGATCCCCCCGGGAAAGGGTCCGCGGGTATTCCTCCGCGAGCTCTGCAATATCCGCTGCCTTCATGGCGCGGTCTACCACCTGATCCAGTTCTTTGCCCCGCTTTCCCTGCTGGTATGGGCCAAATCCTACTTCTTCCCGCACGGTGGGCATGAACATCTGCCGGTCCGGCTGCTGGAATACATAGCCAATGAAACGGCTCCGCGCGGCAGGCCCTTCTTTTGTGACGTCTTTTCCATCGAGAAGGATCTCTCCGGATGACGGTTTTTCCAGACCCGTCAGGAGACGGGTAAGCGTCGTTTTTCCGCTGCCGTTACGCCCGGTAACGGCGACAAATTCCCCTTTCCCGAAGGAAAGATTGATATCTTCAAATATAACAGGACCGGTCTTTCCATAATGGAAAGCAATATCTTTCATGGTCAGCATTTACGCGCCCTCCTTGCCTGTATTAAGCTCCACCGATGCCACAGCGTTTTCCATACTGAGGAAAGGCTTCTGGAAATGTTCCCCTGCCGCTTCGAGAGTGAGCTGGGCCCGGAAAATATCCGGAATGGCTTCTTCATAAATATGGTTCTGATACATGGCGCGCATCACTTCTTCCGGCGTGCCTTCGCTCACGATATGGCCGCCGTCTAAGAGGACGAAACGCTTCGCGTAAGGAAGCACCGCTTCCAGATGGTGTTCTGCCACAACCACGGTCAGGCCGTAGTCCTTATTGAGCCGTCCCACCAGCTCATAGAATTCTTTGATCCCTTCCGGATCGAGGGCCGACGTTGGTTCGTCGAAAACGAGAATCTTCGGCTCTTCCGCAAGCACTGCCGCGATAGCCAGGCGCTGGCGCTGCCCGCCGGAGAGGGTGGATACCTTCCGCTCTTCCAGCCCGTCCAGATGGACCTTGGCGAGCGCTTCTTTCGACCGCTTCCGGATCTCATCAGCAGGGAAGCCGTGATTTTCAAGGGTAAAGGCCATTTCCTCACCCACTGTCATGGTGACGATCTGCGCGCCGTAATCAGCGAGAATGACGCCGATGCTTCCTGCCAGGTCAGCGATGCTTTCCTGGGTCGTAGCCTTGCCGTCGGTGAAGACCATGCCCTGCATGGTGCCGCCGTAGTAATGGGGATTGGCGCCGATCATCGCCATGAGGAGGGTGGTTTTCCCTGCGCCGTTCGGGCCGGTGACCACCACGAAATCATGCTCCTGGATCTGGAGAGACACATCAGAGAGGGCCGGTTTCTTCGAGAACGGATAGGTATAGGTGAGATGCTCCAC
>CAUBUJ010000232.1 GCA_958439155.1 uncultured Veillonellaceae bacterium | reverse complement strand
GCTTCCCTCTTCAGACTCCCGTCTCCAGACTTCAGACTCCGCTCCCATGACGCACGATCTGCAAGCCCCGCTGTGACGCACAAACCTGCTCACACCGCCATGAGGATCGCCAGGAGCAGTTTCAGCCTTTCTGTGAGACTCGCTTCTACAGCGTATTCCCGTACGGTGTGATTGAACTCTCCCTGTACGCCGAGGGCGCAGAGGGTGGGGACGCCTGCCGCGGCGAGGTAGGCGCTGTCGCTGCCGCCGCCGGTGGCGCCCCGGGTGAGGCGGCCCAGGCCTGCCTTTTCCGCAGCTGCCGAGGCTTTTTCAAAGAGCGCTTCTGTCCCGGGGAGTTCTTCCATGGCGGAGACCCCCACGATGGGGGTGACCGTCGTATGGGTGCCTTCCCGGTAAACTTTGGCCGCAATGGCGTCGAAGCCTTTTTTCACCCGAGCCAGTTCGTCATTGGTTTTGAAACGCACATCCACCTGGCAGAAAGCGTGCTCCGGCACAGCGTTTGATACGGTGCCGCCCTGGAAGACGCCTACATTCACATTGGTCCCTTTGTCCCAGTCGGTGAGGGCTTCAATGTCCGCCACTTTCCTGGCGAGCTCTGCCACGGCGCTTCGTCCGTCTTCCGGATTGTTTCCCGCGTGGGCTCCGATGCCGTCCACGTCGAAGCGGCACTGGTAGACTCCTTTTCTCGCGGTGATGATCCGGCCGTCCATGAAGCCCGTTTCGAGGTTAAATCCGGCGATGGCTCCCTGACTTTCCGCCATGTAGTCCGCTGCCCCATGAGAACGGGCATGGCCTGTTTCTTCATCGCCGGCGAGAATGATCTTCAGCGGGTGCCGGTCGTAGCCTGCCGCGATGAGAAGCTTCACCGCGTAGAGGAGGATGGTCACGCCGCCTTTCATATCGAGCGCCCCCGGCCCGTAGACCTTGCCGTCTTTTACAGTGAAAGGCCGCGCTGCAGCGGTGCCCTTCGCGAAGACCGTATCCATGTGGCCAGTGAGAATCACAAAGGGCTTCGTCATATCGCCGTATTCGGCGATGAGCATATTCCCTGCCTTCTCATAGTCGTGGAAACGGACAGCGAATCCAAGAGGACGGAGGAAATGGGCAATGTCATCTCCCACACGGTCCACCCCTTCTTTATTGTCCGGGCCGCAGTCCCGGTCCACGAGGAAACGCCACGTTTCCATCATAGCGCCATGGGCCGCTTCCGCCTGGCGGAATAGATTTTTCAGATCTGTCATTTCTTTTCAAACTCCCATTTTTCCACGGTATGTTTTTCCATCAGGTCCGGCACAGGATCAAAACCCATCCCCGGCCGGTCCGGCACTTCTATCATAGCGCGGCTGTCGATAAAAGTGGACGGCGTCACCAGATCATCCGCGTAGTACCGGTCGCTGGCAGGGATGTCATTGGGGTACTTGTAATAAGGAAGTGTCGCCACGGCGATATTGTGGCCTCTTGCTACGCCAGTATCCACCATGCCGCCGCACCATACATTCACGCCATGCTCGCCGGCATATTTCTGGATGCGCCGCGCTTCGGTGAGGCCCCCGACCCGGGCCACTTTGATATTGATGATCCGGCACGAACCGAGCTCAATGGCCCGCCGCGCGTCGTCCACAGAGTCAATGCTTTCATCGAGGCACACCGCCGTCTTGATGGCCTTCTGCAGGTGGCGGTGGTCTACAATGTCATCGGAGGCGAGAGGCTGCTCGATCATGAGAAGGTTCAGGTCATCCATTTCCTTGAAGAGGGAAATATCATCGAGAGTATAGGCGGAATTGGCGTCGCACATGAGCATGACATCGCCAAATTCTTTCCGTACCGCCGCGAGGTAGTCGATATCATAGCCCGGCTTGATTTTGCACTTCACCCGGCGGTAGCCCTGCTTCATGTACTTCTCCACCGTGCGGCAAAGGTCGTCCGGGGTCTTTTCGATGCCAAGGGACACGCCCGTCTCAATTTCGCTCTTCACGCCGCCCAGCGCTTTGTGCTCGGGGATGCCCAGCTCTTTCGAATAGAGATCCCAGAGCGCGCAGTCCACCGATGCCCGGGCCATGCGGTTCCGCCGGATCCACGATGTCGCGTCGAAGAAGCTCTCCGGATCCTTGATATCCCCTGCGTCAAAAAGAGCGGGAATGAGAAATTCTTTGATTACGAAGAGCGCGCCCTTCGTAGTTTCTTCATTGTACCAGGGCTGGTAAAAAGCGGAGCAGTCTCCGTAGCCCACATTTCCTTCGTCGTCATAGAGGGCGATCGTGGAAAAAGACTTCGTCGTGGTGAGGCCGAAGCTGGTGCGGAAAGGCACCTTCATATCGATGGCCATCTGGCGGACCACAGCTTTTGTAATTTTCATAAGGAATCTCCTTTTCTGAGCTATTAGCTATTAGCTTTTAGCTTTTAGCTTTTGGCTTTTAGCTTTTGGCTTTTGGCTTTTAGCTTTTGGCTTTTGGCTTTTGGCTTTTGGCTAACTGCTAACAGCTAATTGCTAACAGCTGCTTACTATATTTTGAGTTCAATCATGCCGTCTTCGGTGCGTTTCGGGATGAGGAACGCTGAGAGGGCGCAGAGGAAGGCCGCTGCCATGAGGTAGTAGAAGACAGCGCTGAAGG
>CAUBUJ010000231.1 GCA_958439155.1 uncultured Veillonellaceae bacterium | reverse complement strand
CGCCGTATGACCCCACTCCCTACTTCAGCTCCGTCAGATGCTCCTCAAAGGCCAGGCCCCAGTTCCAGGGAAGATCGAGCGCCACCGTATAGGCGAGGGACTTGCTGATGAAGTCTGCCGCTTTTTTTACCGCCTCCGGCAGGGTCTCTCCCCGCACGAGGGATGCGGCGGTGATGGCGGCGAAGGCATCCCCTGTGCCGGACCGGTCGCCGCCGATTTTCTTCACCTGGAGGATCTGCGGCTCTTTCCCTTTTTCATAAATGAAATTGCGGATGGTCTCTCCCTCCGCCAGGCCTGTAATGACCACCTGGGAGGGGCCTCGCTGGGAAAGGGCTTCCGCCATGTGCCAGAGCTCTTCGTCCCGCACTTTTCCCCCTTCCGGGTAGGGAATGCCGAGGAGCTCGCACGCTTCTGTCAGGTTCGGCGTCACCAGGTCAGCGTACTGGAGGAGGCGCCGCATTTCCCGGCACATCTCCTCCGTGTAGGACGCGTACAGTTTTCCGTAATCCCCCATGACCGGGTCGACCATAATTTTCGTGTCCCCTGTACGGAACATTTTGATGAAATCAATGACGATGCCGATCTGCTCCGCCGAGCCGATGAATCCGGTGCAGATGCCGTCGAAGACGAGGCCGTTTTCTTTCCAGTTTTCCATGTAAGGCCGCATCCGGTCCGTACAGTCGTCAATATAATGGGACGGGAAGCCTGTATGGACGGAAAGCACCGCTGTCGGGAAGGGGCAGGCCTGGACTTTCAGCGCGGAAATCAGGGGCAGCTCCACCGCGATGGAACACCGCCCGAAGCCGGTCACATCATTGACCAGGGCGATTCGTTTTTGTCGTTTCAAAATAATCCTCCTCATGGGTTATGTCCCATTATAACAGGACCTGCCCCATGGAAACAGGAAAAGCCCTGCCTTTCCCTATTTTCCTGAAAGTGTATTAACACAATATTTCAGAAATAGAAAAAGACCCATGCGGGCCTTTTTTCAATCTGCCTTTTTAAATGTAAGCGGCGCCACTTTCGGCTCCATAGGAAGAATAAACCCATCGATGCGGCCATCGCTTCCTGTGGTGAAGGTGAGAGGCAGGGTGTACAGGTCTGTGTCTTCCTTGATGCCCCGCACTTCAAAGGTATCGTAGTGGAAATGGGTCAGCGGAAGGCCCTGCACAGCCCGTTCATCCAGAAGGAGGCGGCCTGCCTCTTCCCGTACAGTGAAGACGCCGTACCCAGGATGTTCATAGCGCCCGGTATAGTCAGAGAGTTTGTGGGAGAGAACCGTCCCTTCCATGCGCCTTGCCGGCATGTAGTTATATTCCAGATGGTGGTACATATCCTCCGGGGCGTGGTCCTTCCCTGTTTCCGTATAAATATGGTACCAGTCTTCCTGGGGATCGCCGGAGAAGGCATCGATGAGGAAGCCCTGCACGGCGAAAATGAAAGGATTGTCCGGGGCGTGGAGATTCTGCAGGTACACCGCCCCTTTTCCCGTGCCGGGGAGGTAGAACTGGAAAGCGCTGTACCCGCCAATTTTTCCTGTATGCTGCTCCACCACATGGCCGTGATATTCCATAATGCGCCACCCGAGACCATACCCGAGGGACCGGCCGCCCCGCACATGGGGATAGTCCATGAGGATCTGCGGGGTATGCATATCGAGGAAACGCACCGGCGAAAGGAGGGCCCGCCCAGCCTCATCGGTACCTCCACGGATATGGAAGGCGAGCCATTTCACCATATCCTCAATATCGGCCATAATTCCTCCGCAGGGACCTGCCTGGTCGATATTCCACCGGGCTTTCGCGCTAAGGCCATGATTCCAGAAATGGGGCATGGCGCAGTCCTCTTCCCGCGCCGCTTCGTCCATGAGGCAGAAAGTGCGGTCCATATGAAGGGGCTGGAGAATTTCTTCCCTGATGATGGTTTCCCATTTTTTCCCTGTCAGCATTTCCATGATCCCGCCTATGGCATTGTACATCACATTGCTGTACTGGGCCTTCGTGCGGAAAGGCTCATTCGGCGCGAGATACCGGAGGCGGCGCACATAGTCCGGCCGGGAAATGCCATTGTCCGGCCAGGTGCCGTCATGGCCGGCGACGCCGGTGCGGTGGCAGAGCATGTCCCGGAGCGTCACCATGGCGGACGCCCCCTGGTCATAGAGGGCAAAGCCCGGGATGTATGACGCGATGGGCGCATCAATATCGAGGAGCCCCTTCTCTTCGAGGCGGAGAGCCGCCGCGGCGGTCATCGACTTCGAGCAGGACCCGATGCCGCTCACGGTCTTTGCCGTAAAAGGCGCGCCGCTCCGGATATCCCTCGTGCCGAAGGAAAAGACATGCCGTTCTTCCCCGTCAATAATCCCGATGGCGCAGCCAGGGATGCTGTAATAGGCCATCATTTTTTCTATGAGCCGATGTAATTGATCCAATACAGCAGAATCCATTTTTGCCTCCATGAAAAACAGGTACCATAACTGCGGCTGCCGCAGCGAATGCGGATGTATCATTGCGGCGGGGCGCAGAATGCAGAGTTTAGAGCTGCCAGTTGAGAGGGGTGGAGCCGCCTTAAATAAAATGGGCGGCGGAATTTTTTAGAACATTAGAAACTAACAGCTAAC
>CAUBUJ010000230.1 GCA_958439155.1 uncultured Veillonellaceae bacterium | reverse complement strand
ATTGTCGGGACAAAGAAAAATGGGTGGAATGCTAATGGACTCCTATTCCAAATACGGAAAACATGAATCGAGCCCGCCCATCCGGCGATGGAGGATTACCCACAGCCCGTTCGGCGCCTGAGAACTACCAAAATTCCGCCGCAGGCGGTACCGCTTCCCTCTTCAGACCTCAGACTTCAGACCCCGCTGCCAATGAAGCATTCTCCCATCTCCCGTCTCACGCAAAAAATCCCCTTTGGGCGCAAAACCCAAAAAGGACTTTTCTCGTTTCTATTTATCTCAGCACGATCTGGTGCACCGCAGCACGAACCTGTTCCTTGCCATTCTCTTCGGCAGAGAGGAAATTCAGGTACATGAACGCCACCTGGGCGCCTACGTAATTGCGGAACGCCTGGAAGCGGCCGTTCTTCATATCTTCGCTGTTCATGCCGTAATCTTCCTGGGCGATGTCCGCCAGATTCTTAATGGTCTTCTGGGAAGCCGGTACGGAGAGGACCCAGTCATGATCACCAAGGTGCACAATGTATCCTTCCTGCTTATGCGGCGCCGGGAGGCCTTCCCCGTCAGACCGGAGCAGTCCGTACTTCACCGGATCTTTTCCAGTGATGATCGCTGCCGCTTTGAGCCAGCTTACCACATCGGCTTCATCCTTGGCGGACGTAGGAGCAGCATGAGCGCAGGCCTGGGCTACGATTTCTTCTGCCGGAAGCCCGCGATACAGGGATTCGGCGATGGAGAGCACATGATGTGCGCCCTGGCCGCCGATGGTGTATTCTTTGAAACTTTCCCCATTTCCCTTCCACTGGAAGACATAGGGCTTTTCAATATCATGGAGGCACTGGCCGGCGATGGCGATATCTCTGTGCACGGAATAGCCGAACACTTCTTCATAGGTATCGCAAATGTAGTTCGTAATGTGAAGATTGGAATTCACATGGGTGCAGAGTCCGCCCGGATAGGGATGATGGCTGCCGTAACCGCTGCCCGGCGCAGTAAGGAATCCCTGGATTTTCCCATTGATCGGCGGGAACAGCTGGTCCGCGCTCATTTTAGACGGATCGATCACCTTCAGATCCACCAGCCGGTTGTATGTGCGGGTCACTGCCGCGCTGTTTCCACGGTATTCCTGCATGAAAGTCGGATCCGGATTCCGGATGAGGTCCAGCACCTGGCTGCGGAGGCTGCTGTCTTTGATATCCCCGGCATACTTCAAAACCCCTTCAAACGATTTATGAATGAGGGGCGAATCTTCCGCTGCCTCTTCCGCTTTCATAGGAAGATCCTTTAAAGCAATGGGTCGAATCTCACGTTTCATGAGAGACGCCGCGGAAACTTGGAAAGGAAACTGCAGGAATGCCGCACCGGCTGCCGCGCCTGCCGCCATTTTCAAAAATCCCCGTCTTGTCATTCCATACTCTGCATCAGTGAGGATATTCTTCATTGCTATTCTCCTTTATTTGTGACTCCCTGAAAATATGGCCCTGCCGCTGCAGGACATATTTGCATTGTAGAACCGCCATTTCAAGGTCAAATATGAAATTCGAAGATTTTTCGCAAAAACTGTCAAATTTCTGTATATTTTAGAAATTTTGACGAAATTGACACATTTCCTACAAAATGGCCACGAAACCTACATATTTCCCCTGTATAGTTAGACATATCATTATCGTAATGCTACAGGAGGTTATTATGTTTGGCATTGGAATTCCTGAACTTCTTCTCATTCTCGTGATCGCTCTCGTCTGCTTCGGACCGAAAAAGCTGCCGGAAATCGGCCAGGCCTGCGGTAAAGGTCTCCGTGAATTCAAAGACGCCGTCACCGGCGTGAAAGCCGCGTCCACCGCCGCCGCACCGGCCAAAGCTGACAGCGCGGTCAAATCTGATGCGGCGGAAGTAAAGACGGAAGCTGCAGAAACAGCAGTGCAGAAACAGGCATGACGATCTGTGATCCCGCCGCGCGGATGACCGCCGTCGACCATCTGACAGAACTGCGGGGCCGCCTCATCTGGTCCATCGCGGCCATCGCAGCCGGCACGGCCATTTCTTTCTGCTTCATTTCCGAGGTGATCGCCTTCCTCACCGCGCCGGCAGGCCATCTCTACTTCGTAAAGCCAGCGGAAGTGGTGGTCATCTATTTCAAAACCGCCGTCCTTTTCGGGTGCTTCCTCGCCTCGCCGGTAATTTTCTACGAATTCTGGGCATTCATTCTTCCTGCCCTCACCCGGCGGGAACGGACCTGGGCATGCGTCCTCGTGCCGGTATCGGTGCTCTCCTTCGCAGGAGGCATTGCCTTCTCCTATGCCTTCGTTCTGCCCCAGAGCCTGCACTTCCTCATGAACTTCGGCGGCGACACTTTCCAGCCGCTTCTCTCCATGGAAAACTACCTGGATTTCGTGATCCTCATGGTCTTTCCATTCGGCTTCATTTTCAATATGCCCCTCATTCTGGTAACCCTCGCCGGAGCAGGCCTCGTCACCGGCAGGAGCCTCGCAAAATCCCGGAAGTACGTGATCATCCTCTCCTTCCTCTTCGCCGCGGTCATCACCCCCACGCCGGACATTCTCTCCCAGTGCCTCATGGCTGTCCCTATGATCCTCCTCTACGAAGCAAGTCTCCTCTTCATCCGCTTCATTATGAGGAAATGAGCTTT
>CAUBUJ010000229.1 GCA_958439155.1 uncultured Veillonellaceae bacterium | reverse complement strand
CCCGGCGGGCTCTTCTAATGAATGACGCCCTGGAAAATGTAGCAGCCCAGTTCCGGAAACTTCCGGGCATCGGCGTCAAGACCGCCCGGCGTCTGGCCTACTTCATGCTGGAACGTCCCGCAGAAGATACGGATGCTTTTATCCGCGCCATTGAGACAGCCCGGAAAGAAAGCTGCTACTGCTCCATCTGCTGCAATCTCGCCGTATCTGATCCATGCTCCATCTGCAGGAATCCCAACCGGGACCATTCGGTGATCCTTGTGGTAGAACAGCCGCCGGACGTACAGGCGGTGGAACAGAGCGGCGAATACCACGGCCTCTACCATGTGCTCCATGGGGCCCTCTCTCCGCTGGACGGCATCGGCCCGGACCAGCTGAAAATCCGGGAACTGCTGAAGCGTCTCGAAGGGGACACGGTAAAAGAAGTGATTCTCGCCACCGATCCGGACACGGAAGGAGAAGCAACCGCTTTTTACCTGTCCCGCCTGATCAAGCCCACCGGCATCAAAGTGACACGCATTGCCCGTGGCCTTCCCGCCGGCGGCGACATTGGCTATGCCGACAGCCAGACCCTGGCAGGCGCCGTGGAAAACAGAAAAGAACTATAAGGAGATCCGGATGGAACAGATTCTGTCAAATCCTGTCGTAGCAGGCGTGGCCGCGCTGGTCGTGGTCTACCTCATTTTCAAAGTGCTCGGCGTGCTGAGTTTTCTCTTCCGCCTGGGCATTGCCGTCGTGATCGCCGCGGCGGTCTTCCAATACTTCAGTAAATAAAATAAAAGCCGCTCCCCAAAAGGAACGGCTTTTATGGTGCAAAAAAGGAATGGCTCCCTCTTTCCGGAACCATTCCTTTTTCTGTATCTATGAGCGCATCTCAAGGTTTCTCGCCGAACCACTTTTCGTAAAGCTTGTCATAGCTTCCGTCCTGCTTCAGCGCCGCCAGTGCCCCGTTGATTTCTTTCTGGAGCTCCGTATTGCCTTTCTTCACGCCGATCGCAAGGCCTCCTTTGGAAATGATCGGATCCCCTACGGTTTTCACCGCCTCATCATGACGGGCATAGTACAGCGCCACCGGCGCGTCAATCACGATAGCGTCCACCTTCTTATCCTTCAGCGCTTTCAGCACATTGTCTTTTTCATCGAAAGCCTGGACACGCTCCGCGCCGAAATCAATGGAAATCTCCGAATGGCGCGTCCCGGTCTGGGTGCCGACCACCTTCCCTTTCAGATCGTCCCAGCCATGGATCTCGTTGCCGTCCTTCAAAACAAGAATAGAATACCCAGCCTTGGCAAAGTAAGGATCGCTGAAAGTGAGCTCCTTCGCCCTGGCGTCGGTCACTTCCATGCCGGACATGATGGCGTCGATCTTATCTGCCTTCACTGCAGGGATGAGATCGCTGAAAGTGGTATTCTTCACTTCGAGCCTGGCCCCCATTTTATCTGCCAGCGCCTGGGCCAGCTCCAGATCAAAGCCGGTGTCTTTTCCATTTTCTTTAAACTCAAAAGGAGGGAAATTGATATCCGAACCGACGCGGAGCACCTTCTCCTTCTTCTGCCCGCCGGCCACTTCCGAATAAGGCTTATTCAAACTGCACCCGCTGGCCAGTACGAGAGCGCACAGCGCCGCTGCCGCCAGAACCGCCGCATTCCATCTTTTCATGGTCTTCTTCCTTTCCGTAGTAATGAATCCAACTCACTCTCATTATATAAAATTTACTCCCCCATTTCCCGCGCGGTACTTATAGAAGTTCATTATAAAGGAAGACAAGAAAAAGAGGGTACCCATAACAAAATGCCCATAGAGGAAAACACCTCCCTCCATGGACATTTCATGTGCGGATATAATTCTATACCTTCCTGCACAAATTTGACAGAAATGGTTCAGCCAATCGCCTTTTCTTTGGGAGAAAGCGTTTTTGGCATAAGAAAAGACGCACTCTTGGAAAGCGCGTCTTTTTGATTTCTTTCTTACATCACATCGCCCGTGATGGGATCGCGGTAGAGGATGATTTTTCCTGCGGCAAGAGATTTCGGGATGTCAATGACCCGCTGGTTTGCCGAGCCGCGGAAGCGGAGCTTCGGGTCGCGGAGGGCATTCACGAAAGGGCCGTCTACGAGGACGTCGCATTCGGTGAGGAGCGCTTTTTTCGCCGGGTCCTGGAGGATTTCTTCCCAGAGGTACCCTGAGTAGACCCAGATGGTTTTATGGGTTGCTTCTTTCACCGCTTTCGCGAGCGCCGCAAGGCCTTCTGTATTCTGCATGGGCTCGCCGCCCAGGAGGGTAAGTCCTTCCACATTGGGGTCGGATACGTACTGGATGACGAGCTTTGTTTCCGCCTCCGTCCAGAGTTTCCCTGCCTTAAAATCCTGGTATTCTGTATTGAAGCATTCCGGGCAGTGCCGGGTGCAGCCGGTAACGAAAACGGAGGACCGGATGCCTACGCCGTTGGCGATATCGTACCGCCGGATCTGGCCGTACCGCATCAGATATGGAGGACGCGGGATTTGATTTCCTTTGTCCGCCCCTCATTCCAGAAATTTTCGCCCAGATACCCGCAGGTGCGGCGGATCACAGTGAGTTTGCTCCGGTCTTTGTTGTGGCACCGCGGGCATTCCCATTCGTTGTCATCGTTGCAGATGATTTCCCCGTCGAAGCCGCATACATGGCAGTAATCGGACTTGGTAT
>CAUBUJ010000228.1 GCA_958439155.1 uncultured Veillonellaceae bacterium | reverse complement strand
CCAATAAATCCGGCGCCGCCGGTGACTAAAATGTTCATAAAAACAGAATTCCTCCCTTTATTCCATGTGGAAGCGGTAGCCTGCGCCCCAGACTGTCTCAATCCGTTCATAAGGACGACCAGAGATAGCTTTCAGTTTATCTCTCAGACGATTGATGTGGACGGTCACTGTGGCCGGTTCCCCAATGGGATCGAGACTCCAGATTTTCTCAAAGAGTTGTTCCTTGGAGAATACTTCATTGGGGTGTTCCACCAGGAAGCAGAGAAGATCAAATTCTTTTCCTGTGAGGGAGACATCTTTTCCGTCAAGGATTACCTGGCGCGCTTTGGGACGGATCGTGAGATTGTCAATGGTAATTCCTTCTTCTGCCGCAGGCTGACCGGCGTCACTTTTTTTGAGGCGCTGGTAGGTGGCGATGTGGGCGCGGAGACGGGCCACCAGTTCAGTCGGGCTGAAAGGCTTCACAATGTAATCGTCCGCCCCAAGCCCAAGGCCGCGGATTTTGTCTACTTCCTCTTTCCGGGCAGTCACAAAAAGAATGGGCACATCCGTTTTTTCTCTCATCTTCCGGCAGATGGAAAAGCCGTCGTCGCCGGGGAGCATCACATCAAGGAGGATCGCGTCTACCTTCGTATCATCCATAATATGGAGCGCATCTTCTCCTGTTTCTGCGATGCGCACAACGTAATTGTTCGGTTCGAGGAAATCCCGTTCCAGCTCGGCAATGAGCATATCATCTTCTACGATTAAAATATTCAGCATGAAGAACCTCCTGCAGCAGGCAATTCGATTTTTATAGTAAGACCATGATCGTTGAAAGCGGAGGCACGCCCTTTGTGGGCGGCAGCGATCTGTGAGACAATGTACAGGCCGAGACCCGATCCGGGACATTCCGCAGAAGCGCGGTACCATGGATCAAAAAGATGGGGAAGGGCTTCGGAAGGAACGCCCGGGCCGTCATCATGATACAGAAAAACTGCGTTTTCTCCTTTTTTTAAAAGTTCTACAGAGAGGAGGGAACTGTCTTTCCGGCGGTATTTCAAGGTATTGCCTATTAAATTTGAGAAAATCCGGCGGAAAGCGTCTGGATCCAGAGAGACAGTCATGGAGCTGTCCAGATTCGCCTGGACTTTAGCATGGACATTTTCCAGATCTGCTGCCCATTCCGAGAGGCAGTTCCGGATCACATCTGCCCAGACGAGGCGCCTTGGATGAATCGCTATGGATTTTGACGCTTTGTTCATTTCAGACAAGGCATCAATCAGACAGGACAGATCGCGGCTTCGGAGGAGAATGGCGGAGAGATATTTCTTCCTTTTTTCTTTTGTCCCGGCCATTCCCTTCTGCAGCGCTTCTGCATAGCCGAGGATCACCGAAAGAGGCTCCCTCAGGTCATGAGCTATGGCGGAGACGGCCGTCTTCCAGCGGAGGGTTTCGCGTTTTCTTTCTTCCTCATCCATGAGAAGCTTTTGCTGCAGGGAAGAAAGGGCCTGCCCCATGAGACGCGCTTCCGGGGACGTGCCGGCAGGGATGGGAACCGTCAGATTTCCTTCCTCCATAGACTGCACGGCAGCGTATAATTTTTCCCATTCCGGTTCTGCGGAAGTATTTGATATAGATTCTTTCATCACTTGCTCTTACTTTACCTGATACTGTTTACCATATACATTCCACTTGGTAAAAAATATAAAAACAACGAAAGATTCCGGGAAGCCCTCAGCCCAGTACCAGTTCTACCGGACAGTGGTCGCTTCCGAGAATTTCCGGATGAATAGAAGCGCCTTTGATATGGGAATCAAGAGAGGAAGAGGTAATAAAATAATCGATTCTCCATCCGATATTCCGCTCTCTTGATTTGGCGAAGTAGCTCCACCAGGAATAGGCGTTCTTTTCATCAGGATGGAGGAAACGGAACGTATCAGTAAAGCCGGAAGCGAGAAGTTCTGTCATCTTTTCCCGTTCTTCATCGGTAAAGCCCGCGTTTTTATGATTCTGCGACGGATTGGCCAGGTCGATGTCACAGTGGGCCACATTCAGATCTCCGCAGAGAACCACCGGCTTCTTGACGGATAAATCGAGGAGAAATTTCCGGAATTCATTTTCCCAGATCATCCGGTAGGAAAGGCGGGCGAGGCCGCGCTGGCTGTTCGGTGTATAGCAGGTCACAAGGTAATGGTCTTCAAATTCCGCGGTAATGACACGGCCTTCCTGATCATGTTCTTCCTGTCCGATCCCGTAAGCGACGGAGAGCGGTTCTGTTTTAGTGAAAAGAGCAGTGCCGCTGTATCCTTTTTTTACGGCGCTGTTCCAATATTGAAAATATCCTGGAAGATCCAGCTCGATCTGGTGAGGCTGGAGCTTGGTTTCCTGCAGGCAGAAACAGTCCGCGTCCAGTGCCTGGAACGCGTCCATAAAGCCTTTCTTGACGCACGCCCGGAGACCATTGACATTCCATGATATATACTTCAACGGTTTCATACAGAACTCCTTATAAAATGAATCAAAACGAAAGGAAATGAAAATATTTTATTTCTTTCATTATACACTCTTCTTTCTTGGGAAGAGGCGGGATTTCCATGGTATAGGCAAATTTTATGGGATTCACCTGTGCGGATTTATAAAATATACGGGTCCTCCGCTTTTTTAGATATCGGCAGATTCTGGCGCGGCCTTTTATGAATGAAGTTT
>CAUBUJ010000227.1 GCA_958439155.1 uncultured Veillonellaceae bacterium | reverse complement strand
GCGTCATTCACCATGGAAATCAGCGACGCTTTCTCTCCGGTGACCGCCTTGGAAAGGCCCGTGCCGATGAGGGCGTCAATGATCACATCCGCTTCGGAAATATAAGGCAGCGCTTCCGCAGCCTTCGCGATTTCTACCACGGGAATGCCCATTTTCTCCGCCGCATGGCGGTACATCCGGGATGACTCTCCCATATGGTCTGGATTGCCCATGAGGAGAACCGTCACCTCCGCGCCGCGGATCGCCGCGTACCGCGCCGCGACCAGTCCGTCGCCTCCATTATTGCCTGTGCCGCAGAGAATAACCACGTCCGCCCCATTCCAGGCAGCGCTTCCATCCATGAGACGCACCACCGAAGCGCCGGCATTCTCCATAAGCACCGCTTCCGGCAGACCGTAGTCCTCCATGGCTCTCTGATCAAGCTTTCTCGATTCCTCTGTGGTTGTGAGTATCATCATTGCCTCCCTGCATAACCACCACTGCGGCGGCTATGCCCGCTTCATGAGAAATGGACACGGCCATGTCTGTCACGCCAAGCTCTCCGGCACGGCGGAGAAATGTGCCGGACAAATGGAGCACCGGCGCGCCCCACTTCGTCCAGGTGAGGTGCGCGTCCTGCCAGGCGGAACCGAAAATCCCGATGCCGAGAGCCTTGCCCGCCGCTTCCCGCACCGCCCAGAGCGCGGCGTAAGATTCAATGCGGTGCGCTCCTTTTCCTTCGCAGTGGGCGATCTCTTCCGCCGTAAAAATCTTCTCCGCTCTTTTGGGAAAACGGGAGAGAATCCGTTCCCACCGCTCCGCCTTCACCAGATCCAAGCCGACAAACATAGTCATTTCCTTTCTTCACGGTTTTCTTTTATTGTAACACAGGAAGGAACAAAATTTGTCAGAAAAAATGGGGCCTTTCCTTGCAGACATCGGCAATCTATGTTAGAATAGCTGAGTATGAACGATGAAAGACGGGAGGTGAAACCATTGCCGCAAATTAAAGCAAACATCAAGACCATGAAGAAAGACGCAGCGAAAAACGCTGTAAATTCTGCTGTGAAGTCTCAGATCCACACGGCTGTGAAGAAAGCTGTCGCAGCTGCAAACTCCGATAACAAGGAGGAGGCTCTTCGCGCTGCTGTCAGTGTAATTGATAGCGCCGCTTCCAAAGGCGTGCTCCACAAAAACACTGCTGCCCGCAAGAAATCCCGTCTGAACGCACGTGTCAACGCTGCTATCGCCCAGGCAAAGGCTGCGGAAGCCAAAGCTGCTGCTGAAGCGGAAAAAGAAGCGGAAAAAGAAGCTTACAAGGAAAAAATGGCTGAAGAAAAGGCTTGATTCCCTGATAAAAAAAGACTGTCCTCATGGGCAGTCTTTTTTTTGCGCAGAAATTCCAGTACCCCTTTCTTTCCAAAAGAAAACAGAAATGAACGATCCCATTCATTTCTATTTCTGCCAGGCGGCTTAGACCGCTTTCTTCTTCAAATAGGTGCTGTAAAGCTTTTCGCTCACTTTATCCAATATATCCCGCCCTTCCAGATTGGCCAGCCACGAAGCGGGCAGAAAACTGTCGCCGAAACGCACCCCTTCGATAGCGCCGGTGAGCGCTGCGGTGACACTGCTCTTTCCTTCATGATTGGCCGCGGTAATGACCGCCTCAAAAGGATCATCGCAGGCCATAATACAGTACACAGCCATAGCAAGAGCCTCATTGGCATTCTCTCCCGTGCCCAGCGAGCGCAGGCTGTCCAGATGGGCCCAGGGCTCGTCTGTCCCGGCAGGATGTTCATTGGCCTGTGTCACCGCCGCTTCGAGAGACGCCACGATTTCATCGGTTCTGTCCATACCGGACAGGAGCCGTACGATGCACGCCAGAGATTTTGGGAGCGATACCCCTCCTGCCAGGCTTGCGGTAAGAGCGGCCACCGACGCGGCAGAGAGATACGACACCGGATTGGAATGGGTCAGCACAGCGCTCCGCACCCCTTCATAAAAAGCTTCTTTCGGCGCTCCTGCGTAAAAAAGGCCGATAGGGACACTCCGGAGAAGGGGCTCGCTGTTGGGCGAATCATTCACCTTGTTCTTGAGAGATCCCCTTTCCGCACATTCCAGCGCGGACAAACTGCTCTCCCCCACGTCCCGGCGGGCGTGCATGAATTTTTCCCGGACAAGACAGAAATCCTTCTCATGGGGCTGCCGGCGGAGCCACGTCCGCTGTCCCCGGCGGGGCTCTTCCCCGGTCTGGCTGTAAAACCAGCGCATGTACCCGCGGTAAATGCCTTCATCGCACTGGAGCCCCTTCGCGGCCGCCCAGAACAAGCCGTCTGCGGAGGCGAGCATCATCTGCGTATTGGCGGAAACGATGGCAAGGTACCCGCTTTTCTTCGTCCTCATCAGTGTACGCAGACCAAAAGGACCGAATTGACGCATAATCCGCTTCACCGACAGTTTGTCCAAGGGATATCCCAACGCATCGCCGCACGCCCCTGCGATGAGCGCGCCGCGAAACTTACTTAGCTCTGCCATTCCTATTCCCTCCCTGCAAACACCAATTCAAGAACTCGGAGCGGCTGCTCTGCTGCAAGTGAAACGTTTCCGGTCCCGATCGATCAAAATGACCTCATGTGTGATGACAGTCGCTGCCCCGGCACCTGACTCGTTCCATCCGGGGTTTTATGATTTTAATTTATATACCTATGTATAGTATATCAT
>CAUBUJ010000226.1 GCA_958439155.1 uncultured Veillonellaceae bacterium | reverse complement strand
CGGCTCTCTCCTCTGTATCGTCCAACACCGGTACAGTAGCCTGCCTCATGCCTGTGGTTATCGGTATCTGCACCGCCGGCAATCTGCCTAAGGCCCGTCAGCTCATGCCTCTGGCCTTCGCGGCTAACATCGGCGGCATGATCACCATGATCGGTACTCCGCCGAACGTCATCATTGCAGGCGCTCTGAAGACCGCAGGTCTTCCGTCCTTCGGATTCTTCGAATTCGCATGGATCGGTGTTCCGATGACCGTTGCGGGCATCATTTACTGCCTCTTCCTGGGCCGCTTCCTCCTGCCGAACAAGACCAATGATTCTGCAGAAATGAGCGAAGAAGACAAGAAAGCCCTCGAAGAAGCCGCTGCCGAAGCTGGCGCTGGTGACAATGCCGGCCAGAGCAAGACCAAACAGTGGATTTCCGGCATCATCCTGATCGCCGTAGTTTGCTTCATGTACCTCGATCTCAAGACCGTACCGCTTCAGACCGCAGCTGTAGCCGGCGCGATTCTCTGCGTCATCACTGGCTGCCTCAAAGAAAAAGAAGCCTATGCGGGCATTGACTGGGTTACGATTTTCCTCTTCGCCGGCATGCTCTCCGTAGCAACCGCTATGGATAAGACCGGCGCAGGCAAGATGATTGCTGACAGCGTAGTAGGCATTATGGGCGCGAACCCGAACCCCTACATTGTGGCAGCGATTCTGTTCCTCATTTCCTGCGTACTGACAAACTTCATGTCCAACACCGCATCCGCTGCGCTTCTCGCGCCGATTGGTATTTCTATCGCCCAGTCCATCGGGGCGGATCCCCGTCCGGTACTGATGTGCCTCGGCATTGCCGCATCCTGCGCATTCTGCACACCGATGGGCACCCCGCCGAACACCCTCGTCCTCGGACCTGGCGAATATACCTTCAACGACTACGTGAAATTCGGCTTCCCCTTCTCGATCATCGCTATGATTCTCTGCGTGGTGATCGTACCGCTGGTATGGCCGTTCTTCCCGGCAGCATAAGGGAATTCATTTTGTAAGCAAAGCCGCTCCGGCGGCTTCCGTGAGTCGCCCTCGCGGGGTTTCCCGGGAGGGCGCATTCAAGTATTGATTGAAAAGGGTGGAATACATGGACGCTCCGAATCCGTTAATGATTTGTCTCATCAATATGACCATTGTATTCGCTGTTCTTTACTTCCTCGACTGGGTGATCCGTCTGATTCACATCATCGACCCCACAAAGAAAGCTAAAAAATAAGCCAATACAAATCTATTGAAAAAGGAGATCAATCATGGAACAATTTACTTCAGCGCTGATTTCCGTTTGGACGGACAGCGGCTATGTGGCTCTCACATGGCAGAATATAGTCATGATGCTCGTAGGGATTATCCTCCTGTACCTGGCTATCGCAAAAGAATATGAACCTCTGCTTCTCGGACCGATCGCGTTCGGCTGCGTGATGGCAAACTTCCCGAATACCGGTTTTGAAACCGATATGGGCGTTATGATGGCGATTGGTTTCGGTATTAAGTACGAAATCTTCCCGCCTCTGATTTTCCTGGGTGTCGGCGCGATGACTGACTTTGGTCCGCTCATTGCGAACCCGAAGACCATGCTCCTCGGCGCGGCTGCCCAGATCGGCGTATTCGTAGCCCTCGCCGGCGCGATGGTTCTCGGCTTCAACGTACAGCAGGCAGCTTCCATCGGCATCATCGGCGGCGCTGACGGCCCGACCGCGATTTACCTGTCTTCCAAGCTCGCACCGGAACTGCTCGGCGCGATTGCAGTAGCAGCTTACTCCTACATGTCCCTGGTTCCGCTGATTCAGCCTCCGATCATGAAGCTCCTCACCACGGAACATCAGAGAAAAATCAAGATGGGCCAGCTTCGTCCGGTTACCCATTTTGAAAAGGTTGTATTCCCGGTGGTATCCGCCATCGTTATTTCCCTGCTTCTCCCGCCGGTAGCATCCCTGATCGGCATGCTCATGCTGGGGAACCTCTTCCGTGAATCCCGTGTCATGGACCGTCTGTCCGACACCTCCCAGAACGCCCTGATCAATATCGTAACCATTTTCCTGGCAACCGGCACTGGTCTTACCATGACCGGCGACAAGTTCCTCCGTCTGGAAACGATTGAAATCATCGTCCTCGGCCTGGTTGCTTTCGCAGCTGGCACCGCAGGCGGCGTCATCTTCGGTCAGATCATGAGCTGGGTCGATCACGGCAAGACCAATCCGCTGATTGGTTCTGCAGGCGTATCTGCCGTACCGATGGCAGCGCGTGTATCCCAGAACGTAGGCCTGAAAGCGAACCCGTCCAACTACCTGCTGATGCAGGCAATGGGCCCGAACGTAGCAGGCGTTATCGGGACAGCCGTTGCGGCTGGCACGATGCTGGCGCAGTTCAGCAAATAACCGCTTCTGGCGGCAAAGAAAAAGCACTCCGAAAGGGGTGCTTTTTTCGTGCTTTCTGAGGGAAGTCTATCAGAAGGCAGGCATAAGAATAAATTATTTATGCGGCCGGCAGGATGAATCTATCCCTTTTTGTTCTTGAAAAAGAAGAAGTTTTGTGAAATTATGAACTATTTAAAAAATGGATGGATAAAGCGGCAGGCATGGAATATACAGAAGTCAAATAGAGAGGCACCATGAGAAAAGCGGAATTTATAGGGGAAATCATTGGATCATTTTTTAGAAAAAGACAAATTATAAAAGCAATATAAAT
>CAUBUJ010000225.1 GCA_958439155.1 uncultured Veillonellaceae bacterium | reverse complement strand
GCGAGCTCGCAGGCTTTTGTCACAATGGCGTGGACTTTCTTCATTTCTTCTGTCGGCTCACCGAAGAAATAGGTGCGGGTCATGTCGGAGCAGTACCGCTTTTTCCGGCAGCCAATGTCGATGAGGACCGTCGTATTTTCTGTGAGTGCCGTATCGTCGGTGGTGTGGTGCGGATCCGCGCCGTTGGCGCCGAAAGCGATGATCGGCGGGAAGGACACGTCTTCCGCCCCTTCTGCTTCATAGAGGGAGCGCAGGTACCGGGCTGCTTCATTTTCTGTGACCCCCGGCCGGAGCCATGCGGCAAGGCGCGCCATACACCGGTCATTCACGGCGGAAGCCTCTCGCATGAGGCGCTGTTCTTCCTCATCTTTGACGCCTCTTGCCTGGTCGATGAGGGGGCTCCCATTGACATAGCGGCGCGGGCACTGGGCCTGGAGTTCCAGGAGAAAATGGGCGGGCCAGTTCTTGTCGATGCCGATGGTCCCTTCTGTCAGGTCTTCCGCGATCACCGCGATGCCGTCTTCGCCGTCTTTGAAACGGAGCACTGGAATATCGTCGCTCTGCAGGGTGAAGAGTTCATTCTTGATCCACCGGGCGCCGCCTTCCGCGTCGAGAATGAGCACGGTGAGGCGCTCCCCTTGATCGATGGTCTCGCCGGTGAGGTACCATAGAGCCGCCGGGTCGCTCACCATATTCTGGGCCATGCCGGCTTTTTTCATGGCTTCTTCCACGGCGGCGATTCTTTTTTCATGAATGTTCCGCAAGGATGTCCCTCCTTTATCATGTACAAGGCACGTACGCTGTTTCCTCTTTCCCGTGAAAACAGGCGCCGGGGATATGCCCCCTATTTTCGAGGGCCGCCCCATGTTTTCACGGGCGGCATGTCTATTCTTTCGTATTATATACGCAAATATTTTTCAGGGAAAATAAAATACAGCGGTTTCCAGAACGATAGGGAACCGCTGTACTTGGATATCCGTCTTGGACGGATAGGGGGAAACTTCCTCATTGAACCATGTGGTTCATTCGTGAATGGATTTCCTCGATATTATTTTCCATTCGGTACGTCAGTGACGACCAGTGTTTCTTTGTCATCTTCCACAGCGACCGCGTCCAGGTCTTCCCCGGTAGCACGGTAGTGGAGGAATTTCTTCAGCTCTGCTGCGGTCACGCCGGAGAGGCAGAGGAGAGCGATCAGGTTCGGGATGGCCATGAGACCATTCAGGATATCTGCGAGAGCCCAGATGGCGTCCAGTTTCATGAAGCAGCCCACCAGGGTCATGATGACGAATACGATGCGGTAGGGAAGGATGCCCTTGGTGCCTACCAGGTAGACCACACACCGTTCGCCGTAGTAGTTCCAGCCAATGATGGTGGTGAAGGCGAAGAGCACGAGGCCGATGGTGAGAAGGTAATTGCCGAAGACCGGATAGGCCTGGCTGAAGGCGGCGGAGGTAAGAGCCGCGCCGTTGAGGTCAGCCGACCACTGGCCGGATACGATGATGGTGAGACCGGTGAGTGTGCAGATGATGATGGTATCAATGAAGGTGCCGGTCATGGAGACGAGGCCCTGTTCTGCAGGCCAGCGGGTTTTCGCTGCTGCTGCTACGATCGGTGCGGAGCCCAGGCCGGATTCATTGGAGAAGAGGCCCCGGGCAATGCCGCTCTGCATGGCCATCATGACGGAGGCACCGAGGAAGCCGCCAGTCGCCGCGGTGGGCGTGAAGGCGCTTTCAATAACCAGGGCGATGGCTGCCGGGATCTGGTCGGCGAACATGAGCAGAATGGATACGGTGGTAACGAAGTAGATCAGCGCCATGGTGGGCACGATCTTGCTGGATGTTTTGGCGATGGACTGGAGTCCGCCGAAGATGATGGCGGTGACGAGGATGAAGAGGATCGCCGCGCTCCATACCACATCTACATTGAAAGTAATTTTGACTACGTCTACGATGGAATTGACCTGGGTGGTATTGCCGATGCCGAAGATGGCAGCGAATACGCCGAAGCCTGCGAAGAGGCCGCCCAGCCATTTCCATTTCTCGCCCATGCCGTTCTTGATGTAGAACATCGGGCCGCCGGCGATAGCGCCGTTCTTGTCGACTTCACGGTACTTCACGGCAAGCGTGCCTTCAGAGAACTTGGTGGCCATACCGAAGAACGCAGCCAGCCACATCCAGAAGAGGGCGCCCGGGCCGCCGGCGTGAATGGCTGTCGCCACGCCTACGATATTGCCGGTGCCGACGGTCGCCGCAAGGGCCGTGCAGAGAGATTTGAAGCTCGATACGTCGCCGGCGTCTTTATTCTTGCCGGTGGAAAAAATCAGTTTGAATGCCAGCGGAAGCCGCAGAATCTGGACAAACCCCGTACGGAGTGTCATGAAAATGCCTGTGCCTACCAGCAGAATCAGGAGCGGCGGCCCCCACACATACCCATCGATGAGATTCAGAAAGTCTACCATATGAAATTCCCCCCTAAAAAAATCCGGCCCCGCAGGGCACTACAAACAGTGCGCTCTGGAGGCCGGATTAAGGTAAAAGGAATATCCGTCATATGGAAAAGCTCTGTCCTTTTGCCTGAGAGACTGGGCGGGAAACGATTCCGCCCTTGCACCTTCGGCGATCAACTAAATGATACTCTCCAGAGTTGGTGTGCCGTACACCGTACTGTGAACTTGTATGTAAGTGTATTCGAAATCCTTTACTTCGTCAAAGAGGCAAAATTTATG
>CAUBUJ010000224.1 GCA_958439155.1 uncultured Veillonellaceae bacterium | reverse complement strand
CAAACATCGGAAGATAGCTACGCATATAGAAGACTCCTTTCAGTCTGTATTTTATCTTTCCGGAAACGGTGATCCCTGCCGCCCTGGCGGCTGCATCATCATTTCCTCATAGCTCCAGGGGGCTCTCTCAAGCCCCTCTTCCTTGCTACGTCTATATCATACCACTATTAGCACTCTTGTCAAGTGAGTGCTAATAGAATTTTTCGTCTTTTTGAAAAAATCCCTGCTTTCCGCGAAGAAAATAACTCCTCTCATCCTAAAACGAGGCCGGAAAGGCCTCTATCTCTACGCCCACGATCCCGCCCTCTGGCAAGCGCTCCGCAAGGCCCAGGCGCGGTGAAATCCCCATCAAAAAAGCTGTCACTTCAAAAATCACAAGTGACAGCTTTTCCCTTTCATTCCCTCTCTCCGGCCATCCGCACCTCGGTCCGCTTGCCGCAGAAGGCAATGCCATAGGTCCATACATGACGGATGCGCCGCGCTTCAAAAGCGGCCCTGTACTTCCGCTCCTCTATCTGGCGGAGTGCCTCCTCCGCTTTGGCAGACAATTCCTTTTCCGAAGGCGCCGCCTTAAATTCCATAATGACACCCGCTCCGGATGTATCCCTTGGGAAAATAGCAATATCGAAACGGCCATAGCCGCTTTCCCTGTTGGACTCCACCACATAGCGCCTGCCCAGGAAGACCGCACTCATCCCCAGCATCAGGCCATGATAGAAAGCTTCCTTCGAAGAGGTATCATAGGCACTGGCCATATGGAGCAGAATATACTGAAGCTCCCTGGCAAAATCCGCGGCCCGCCCGGAGAAGAGCCCGTCAAAAAGCGCGTCAAAATGGCCCCGCTCCAGACCATCCGCGATATGTCCCAAAATTTCCTGAGCGTACACCTCTTTGATTTCCTCATTGGGAATCCGCAGGAAATACCTTTCATAACTTCCCGGTACAGCCCCTGCTTCCGTCAGGTATCCCGTCATAAGCAGAATCGAATAAAGCGCATTCTTATCCCGCCCGATCGATTCATAGATCGTCCCGCCCGATAAAGACACCGGAATGGACTGCCCCTCTATGAGATGCTGCAGTGTCCGCAGCCGGTCCGTATCTGCGTGAGTGAGGAGCTCCCGGAGCAGACCATTATACCCCGAATTCACCCAGTACGGCATCGGATGCTGCCCATCGGCAAAATATCGCAGTACCGACCAGGGATTGTATACTTCCTGCCCGCCGAAACGATATCCGTCATACCAGTATCGGATCTCATCCAGTTTTTCTGTCCCGCCGAAATCCGCCGCGATCCGCTCCACTTCCCCTGGGGTGAAACCGAAAACCCTGCTGTACACCGGACTCAGTACGGAATATACCGACAAATTATTGAGGCCGCTGAAAATACTTTCCTTCGCGACCCGGAGCACCCCTGTGAGGACCGCCCACTCCAGCGCGTCATTGGACTTCAGTCCATAGCTGAGGAAATTCCGCATGAAGGTGAGGCAATCCTCATAATACCCCGCTTCCCAGGCCTGCTGGATCGGCGCGTCATACTCATCAATGAGAACGATCACCCGCCGGCCATAGAATGAACACAGAAATTCCGTCAGCTCTACCAGTGACGCCGCCATCTCCGCCAGCGTCCCCTGCCGGTACAATATACGTTCAAAATACTGACGGGACACGGCGTCCAATTTTCCGCTCTCCAGAAGAAAAAGAAACCGGTGATACAGCCGGCTCAGAAACATGCGGAGCCCGTCAACCATTTCCTCCCAGGAGCGGCAGCGCAAATCCTTGAAAGACAGAAAAACTACCGGATATTGACCGCGCTGGGACATATAGGCGCTGCCCGCTTTTTCGATGGCAAGCCCGTGGAAAAGCGCTGCCGACACATTGGCTTTCGCGATGGAAAAGAAAGACTCCACCATGCTCAGCATGAGGGTCTTCCCAAACCGGCGGGGTCGTGTAATGAGCGTCACCCCATTCTTCCGGTCCAGCAGTTCCCTGATAAAATCACTTTTATCCACGAAATAATACTGCTCCCGGACCTGTCGGAAATCATCAATCCCCACTGGCAGCGGCCTCATCCCTCACACCTCCCGCAATACAGAAACACACAGCACGCATCTGCGATCTGTTTTCATTATAGCATAGCCGCCCCGGCTGCATGCCTCCCCACCCATCCGCAGAAGACAGTTCCATTCCCGCAGGATGAGCCTATTTTCCCTCCCTATCCGGCAGGGAAAGGAAACTGCTCAGCATGATGCTGAGGCATGCGATGCTCGTGAAAATGATGAGGATCGCCATCCCCTTCGCGTACACTGACACCGGCGCGATATCCCCATAACCGACCGTGCCGAACGTGGCCACCACGTAGTAGAACAGATCAAATGTGGTGGGACTCTTCATAGAATACGCCGCCGGATCCGCCATGACCCCGCTCCGGCAGAGAAGCGTCAATATACCAAGGAACGCCGCGATGAGGAGGAGCGCCACCTTCCAAAGATTCCTGCGGGTAAAAACCGCCGTACCGGCGAGAATGCTGTGGAGAATCATCCTCATCGCCCCGGCGGTCAGCAAATAGCACGCCCCAAGCGTAAATACAGAAAGAGCGAAAGCCATCTGCCCTGCCAGCCCCCGGGCCTCCTCCGGATATCCTCCATAGCACAGCAGAATTTCCATAAAAAGGAAAGCAAAAAGCGCATTCAGCCGGTCATCCCCCACATCGAAAAGGCACCGCAGTACCTGCGCCTCCCCCCAGAGAAGATAGTGAAGCAGCACAATACATAGA
>CAUBUJ010000223.1 GCA_958439155.1 uncultured Veillonellaceae bacterium | reverse complement strand
GTTATTATAATATTGAAAATCATTAGAGAAAAAAGTCAGCCTATGAGAAAGAAAACGCAGCAGAAAAGAATCTGAACAAGAAGAATAATAAAGAGAGTATGCTGCGCAGAGAGGCTCCCTGTCTGATGAATGGTCATTGTTATTTTTCTGGAGGAAATCATGAGAAACTGTGTACTGATTATTGAAAGCGACAAAAGTGTAGGACGTTTTTTGCAGATGAAGCTTGAGTCGGAAGGTTTTACCTGTCTTCTGGACAATACCGGCGATTCTGCGGTGGATCTGGCAGGACAGCGCCAGGTGGATATGATCGTTCTCGATCCGGACGCGCCCCTCAAAGACGGCTATGACGTGCTGGATAAGGTCCGCGCCGTGAGCTCCCTTCCGGTGATTTTCCTGTCTCAGGAATCCAGTGTAGACGCGAAAGTGAAGGCTCTTGACGCCGGCGCCGATGATTACATGACCAAGCCTTACGCCACGAAAGAACTGGTCGCCCGCATCCGGGCAGCCCTGCGCCGTCATGAAGAACCGGCCATCGTGGTGGACCCGTCCTATACTATCCGTGACCTTTACATTTATCCGGACCGCCATGAAGTGCGGGTCGGCAATGAATACATTGACCTGACGAAGAAAGAATTTGATCTCCTCCTCTTCCTGGCGAAGAATAAAAACCGCGTGCTTACCCGTCAGCAGATCCTTGAAGAAGTATGGGGCTATGGCTACGTAGGAAATACCAATATTGTCGACGTGTATGTGCGCTACCTCCGGAGCAAGATCGATGAAAAGATCGGCCGCAAGTACATTCACACCGTCCGCGGCATTGGCTACGTGGTGCGCGACTGATGATCCGCCAGGTCATCGTTGTGGAAGGAAAGTCGGATATCGCCCGGGTATCGGAGGCGGTGGAAGCGGATATGATCGCCACGGAAGGGCTGACACTCCGTCCGTCTGTGGTGGAAGATATCCGGAAAGCCTATGAAAAGCGGGGCATTATCATTCTCACCGATCCGGACGGGCCGGGGGAAAAGATCCGCGCCCGCCTGTCCGCGCTCTTTCCAGAAGCGCTGCACGCGTTCATCCCGAAGGAAGAAGCGCGCACCGCTGATGATGTAGGCATAGAAGACGCTTCGCCCGCGTCCATCCGGCAGGCTCTCGCCAACGTGCGGGCCATGGAAATGAAGCCGTCCGGTCTTTTTTCCGTATCCGATCTTTTTGCGGCAGGGCTCTCGGGAGGGCCCTCTGCGGCAGAGCGCCGCGCCCGGATGGGGGAACTCCTTGGGATCGGTTACGGCAACAGCCGGCAATTTTTAAAGAGCCTCAATCATTTCGGCGTCACCCGGGAAGAATGGGCAGGAGCCCTTGCGAAACTGAAGGAGGAACGCCATGATTGAAGTGGAACTGGCCGACCGCCAAACCATCCAATACATCATCCGCCGCTTTCATATCCGGATCAAGCACAAGCTGGGGCAGAATTTCCTGATCCGTCCTGACGTGGTGCGGGCCATCGCCGATGCGGCGGAACTCTCCGAAGGGACGCCGGTTCTTGAGATCGGTCCGGGCATCGGCACCCTCACCCAGGCGCTGGCGAGAACCGGAGCGGACGTGACCGCTTTTGAAATTGACCGTTCCCTTGAAGAGGTGCTGGCCCATACCCTTGAGCCGTACGCCAATGTGCGCATCCTTTTTGAAGACGTGATGAAAGCAGATCTGCCTGCAGTGCTGGGAGAAAAAACATGGCACGCCGCGGCAAATCTGCCGTACTACATTACTACGCCGATTCTGCTCTACCTGATCCAGTCATCCCTGCCCATTTCCCTCTATGTATTCATGATGCAGAAAGAGGTGGCCGAGCGGATCATGGCCGACCCGGGGAGCAAAGCCTACGGCGCGCTTTCCATCGCGGTCCAGTACTACTGCACCGTGGAGAAAGTGATGGATATTCCCCCTTCTGCCTTCATCCCCAGGCCGGCAGTCACTTCGACGGTCCTCAAGATGAAGAGAAGAGATGTGCCGGCGGTGCAGGTCAAAGAGGAGAAACTTTTCTTCCGCCTCGTGAAAATGGGCTTTGGCCAGCGGCGGAAAGTCTTTACCAACGCTATGAAAGCAGGGGGCATTTCCCCGGCGCTGGGAGACGCCATTCTGAAACAAGCCGGTATCGACGGCAAGCGGAGAGGGGAAACCTTTTCCATGGAAGAATACGGACGCCTCGCAGACGCCTGGCACGACTTGAAAGATACCGTCCAATAAAAAGTACAGGGACTGCCCTTACGGCAGTTCCTCTTTTATTGCGCAGAAAGGGGGAGATTTATCCGACTCTAATATAGTGTTCGCTTTTTTCTTTCCATTCCTTGGCATACAATGGTAAGAAATGATGTTTGCCTTTTCTGAGGAAAGAGGCTTCTCGGCGGGGTGCCTGTGAAGGAGGAAACACGATGGATTTGCTTGAAGGACTGAATGAAGCGCAGCGGGAAGCGGTGACCACAACGGAAGGATATGTGCGGGTCATCGCCGGCGCCGGTTCCGGCAAGACGAGAGCCCTCACCCGGCGCTTTGCCTACCTTGTGAATGATCTGGGAATCCTTCCAGGGAATATCCTCTGCGTCACCTTCACGTCGAAAGCAGCCAGTGAAATGCGCCAGCGCATCCACCACCTCACCGGCGACAACGACACGGGCTATATCAATACGTTCCACGGTTTCTGCTGCTCTGTGCTCCAGGAAGAAAGCTACGCCATTTCCTATCCGAAGCAGTTCCTCGTGCTGGACAATGCCGATATTGACGCCATGCTGGGCCT
>CAUBUJ010000222.1 GCA_958439155.1 uncultured Veillonellaceae bacterium | reverse complement strand
ATGAAGACGCCCAGCGGGTGGGATTCACCGGATTTATGAGCCGCATCGGCTATGACTGTTCCTTTTTCCCGTCGGAAGAAGCGGCGTGGAAAGCGCTCTCCGCGGAATGGGGCGGGAGTCTGGTCGTCTTCACGCCGGCCCTGCGGAATGGAAAATACTTCGTCCTCGATGATATTGAGAGAGAATCCCAGCCTCTGGCCATGACCGATGAGACCCGGTTCGTGCCGGTGCCGGTGTTCGCTGCGGAAGATGGTCCCGCTTTTGATGGGGATATCAATAAATTCTGTGCCCAGCTGGCGGAAGGAAAGCCCCTGCCGGGTCTTCCGAAAAAATACTGGGACCACCGCCTCCTTCCGGCTCTCGTGGCGGCGTCCTTCCGGGACGGAGACACCGGGAGGAAGAAACTCTACGCCCTCTTTGCGCCCATGCGGGAAGATACCTTCTCCCGTGTGGTTTTAAGTGAAGGCGGGGCCTATTTTGAATGCGCCGGGAAAGAAGACCTGGGCTATACGATCGAGGATATGGAAGCGCCGGATATCGCGTCTCACGTGGTGCTGTGCCGCCATTCGCCGGTGTGCTTCATTCCGGAAGAGATGATTCCCCAGTTCCGGGCTTCCATGAAACCTGTCCCGGAAGATGAGGTCATTTTCCGCGGCGCGGTCAGAAAAACAGCAGGCGTCGTCCTCCGGAGCGCCGGCCGGCAGGTACCTCAGTGGCCTTCGCCGGAAGCGGCAGAAGCGCCTGCAGAGGACGCCCGGCCTCCGGTGAAGCGGGAGAGCGCCGGATATAGAAGAAATACCCGCCCCGCGCCGGTCAAGCCCGCTTTGCCGGAAAAAAACGGGGAAGCGCTTTTCCTGGAACGCCTGGCGAAGGCAGCGGAAGACCGGGGCCTTCTCTATGATAAAAAAGACCTGGTCAATTTCCACGTGTCGGTGAAATCGTCCCGTCTTGTGATCCTTGCAGGCATGAGCGGCACCGGCAAATCCGGCCTGGTCCGCCTTTACGGGCAGGCGCTGGGACTTCCGGCGGCGCAGAGCCTCATGATTCCGGTGCGCCCTTCCTGGATGGATGACAGCGATATTCTTGGCTATGTGGACATGAAAACCATGACCTACCGCCCGGCGGATACGGGCCTCGCGGAGCTCCTCATCGAGGCGGAGCGCCATCCGGAAAAAATGTACATTGTCTGCTTCGACGAAATGAATCTGGCCAGAGCAGAGCATTATTTCGCCCAGTTCATTTCCGTGCTGGAACGGGAAGAAACGCCGGTGATCCGTCTCTATAATCCGTCGCTCTCACCGCGGATCTATAACAGCGCCGCCTATCCCGCGGAAATTCCAGTGGGGCGGAACGTCATTTTTACAGGCACCGTCAATGTGGATGAATCGACCTATCATTTCTCTGACAAAATTCTGGATCGGGCCAATGTGATTACCCTCCACCAGGGGAAATTCCAGGACCTGCTCCGCCTCCGCCGAAACGAAGGGAAACCATGTGAAGAAGTGAGCGCCGAAAGCTTTGACGCCTTCCGGGCGCCGGTGCCCAGTCCCATTCTTGCCGGCGGGGAGCTCGCTTTCCTGGACGCGCTCAATGAGACACTCCAAAGCGGCATGCAGAGCGGCATCGGCTACCGCGCGGTGCGCCAGATGGGGCTGTACCTCTCCAACATTCCTGCCGGATCGGGCTTTACCAGAGAAGACGGCCTGGACTTGCAGACGGTGCAGCGCATCTTCACCAAGCTCCGGGGTTCTTCAGAGCAGCTCGCCCCGCTCCTGGCCCTCGGGGAAAATGATGCCCTCACAGGGAAAGTGCCGGCCGTGCTCGACCAGTTCCGGAATCTCTCCCCCTTCACGGAAGCGCGGGCGGCGCTCCTGAAGAAAGCGAAAGAGCTGAAGCTGTATGACTACACCATCTAATACGCTTCCTTTCCGCGTCGTCTTCCGCACCCGCGAGGGAGAACAGGCGCTTACAGAATTTACACAGCACCTGGACCGGTTCACGGAAGAGGAATTCTCGCCGGCAGCGGCCTTGACGGAAAACCAGGACATTGAGATTTTCTTCCAGGGGCCCCGCGATTTCCGCCTCACCATGGACGGCCTGGACGTGGTGGACATTCCCGGGTCAGAAAAAGAAGGGGACCGACAGTTTCTCCTTCCTTCGGACCGGTACGTCACTCTTTTCCAGGCGAAAAATTTTCCCCTCGTGCCGGGATACTATGTGGTGACCGTCACCGGCCGGGGCAGGACCTGGCAGAGTGTGGTGGAAATTCTGCCAAGGTACCTGCAGAAGCAGCAGTGGCAGGATATGCGGGATGAGCTCACCTCGGAGATCCGCCGGCTTTCCTTCGATTTCATGCGGCGCAGCACCCACTGGGATCTGCCGGCGGAAGGAATGCCCGGCGTCGATACAGAGATGCTTCTCCGTTTCTACATCATCAATGATATGGCCGGTCAGGTCATGAACGTGCTGGCAGAACTGGCGAAGAGTGCCAACAGCCGGATCGTACTCCGCACCAGGCGGGTGCCGGAGGAAAAAGACCAGGGAGATCCCCGGCACGAGCGGCCCCAGGATGAGCGGAGCGGCATGGCCGCCCCTTACCGGTACAGCCGGACTATGGAAACGACCTGGGATGTAGGGGAGAACCGCTTTGCCAAGGCTGTGCTCGAGAGCCTCGAAGAGAGCCTCCGCGGCTTTGTCCGGGCCGTGGCGGCCAGCAGGGAGCCTCTCCGGAAAGAACAGGAAGAAGCCCGGCCGTACTGGAAAAATTACCAGTACCAGATGAGAAAAGAAGCGCTGG
>CAUBUJ010000221.1 GCA_958439155.1 uncultured Veillonellaceae bacterium | reverse complement strand
GACATGGTGATTGCCGCCATCGGGGAGGAACCGGAACTGGACTTCCTTAGAGGGGAAGCGGTTCAGCTCCGGGGCACCCGTGCCTTTCCAGGGCGGGATATGTCCATCGGGGAAGGCGTCTTTGCGGCGGGGGATGTCATCCGGAGCGGCCTTCTCACCGATGCGGTTGGCGCCGGCGCGAGAGCGGCCCACTTCGCCGACGCCTACGTGATGGGCCGTATCCCAGCAGCGCTCCCCCAGCTGCCCGCCATTTCCCAAAGCCGTCTCCATGTGGAAAGCTTCCGCCGCTTTTTGCCGGGCGATATTTCTCCCGACGCGGAAGCGGACGAAGCGCGGTGCATCAGCTGCGGCACCTGCCGGGACTGCGGCCTCTGCGTCGAATCCTGCCCGCGCGGCGCCATTACGAGGAAGGCCCTCCCAGGCGGCGGCTTCATTCTCACATCGGACCCGGAAAAATGCATCGGCTGCGGCATCTGCGAAGGAGTCTGCCCCTGCGGTATCTGGCACCTCCGGGACAATCCGGAAGTGATCCCCATGTACCGGGGCAATCCGGTGAGGAAAATTTCCAATGGCTGATCCCTTCCCTGGCAGGGAACGGGAGGCCATAGGAGCCATGTACGGTATGACCGGGGCCGGCGAGTGTGAGGTATAGTAAAAGAGCGTCTTTTCTGCATCGCCAATGGGCAGAAAAGACGCTCTTTACTATTTCTATAACTGGATCATTACTGGATCTGGAAGACCACGGTTACATTCCTGGTGATGTCCTGTTTTTCCGGGGTGATTTCTGTAGGTGTCGGGGCGGCTCCGGCGCTGTCCATAGCGGCATTGGCCATGCGGAAGCGGTAGGTGCCGGAGGATGGAGCGGAGGCGGTGACAGAAAGGACGCCCGTCACGGACGTGCCGAGGCTCTGGGCGATGATGTCCGCTTTTTTCCGCGCTTCACTGGCGGCGCGGGAGAGGGCCTGGCTCTGGTATTGCTCTTCTTTTTCAAGAGAGAACTGGACAGACTGGATCCGGGAGGCGCCCGCCCGGAGGGCTGCGTCGGAAATTTTTCCTGCTGCCGAAAGGTCATGGGTGACCACTTTGAGGCTGTTTGTGACCCGGTAGGTTTTGATCGTGCCCGGCTGGCCCGCTTCGTATTCGGGCCACAGGTTGTAGCCGCTGGTGGCGCTCGCATCGCGGTCGGCGCCGGCAGCAGTGACCGCGGCCCATACTTTGTCTGTGCGGGCCGCGTTGTCCTGGGCGGCTTTCGCGGCGTCCTTGCCGTCTGATTCGACGATGACGTAGAGAGTCGCCGTGTTAGGGAGGACAGAAACCGTAGCGGACCCGCTCGTGGTAAGGCTCCGCGGGGCGTCTGCGGCGTCTGCCGTCAAGGCGGCGCCTGTAATGGCAGCGGCCGCTGCGAGGGTGAAGAGGATTTTATTCATAGGGGATCTCCTTTTGATTTTTTACAGCAGACCGTAAGTGACAGAAAGTTCCGCCTCGATGGTTTCACTGCCGCTCTCAATGGGGGTTGAAACCGCCGGGGCGGACTTGGCAGCAAGCAGCACGGGCCGGATGTAGACGGGAGCGCTGTAAGAGGTGTTTTCACTTACAGAAAGGACCGGCCCGAGGGTGAGGCCCAAACTTTTCGCAAGGGCTTCCGCCTGGGTGCGGGCATCTTCCGCGGCGAGGCGGTACGCCTGATTTTTGTAAGGGTCTTTATTGGTATTGCTGAATTGGATGGAATCGATCCGGGTGGCTCCGCTTTCCGCGGCAGCGTCGATGACGGCGCCGGTATTCCGGAGAAGATTTGCTTCCACATGGATGCGGTTCTGTGCGGTGTAGCCTATGAGGGTACGGTTATTTTTCTTGTCGTACCGGTACACCGGGGAGACCGAGTAGTTCCCTGTAGTGAGCTGGTCAAACCTGGCACCGGCCGCGATGAGAGCGGTCCGCACGGCGCGGCTCCTTACGGCATTTTCCGAAGCGGCCGCTTCCTGGGTGGGAGCGGTGGTCTCAATGGTAACATCAAACTCAGCCCGGTCCGCCGCGGCGACCGCCGTGCCCCGCCCTGTGACGGAGAGGGTCCGCGGCGTATCTTCCGCATGCGCCGTGGAAAGGGAAAGCGCCGCTATGGCGCATGCGGCGAGAAGTGTCCATTTCTTTTTCATAGAACCTCCTGTGTGAAATACAAAGGATATGGTAGTTTCATTTTATTACTTTTAATTTTAGAAGTCAATAATGAGATGGGGCATGGGGAAGGTTTGGCTAGTGCGTCATTTTGCCTGGGGTCAAAGGTCTGGGGTCTGAGGTCTAAGGCCAGTCGGTGCGTCATTGGAGCGGAGTCTGAAGACGGGAGTCAGAAGTCTGAAGGGGAAAGCGGAAGGCTTTTTTTATATGCGGCTTCGCCGCCTGACCCGTGATCAGATGGTGCGTCATTGGCGTGGGGTCAAAGGTCGGAGGTCTAAGGCGGGAATAGGAAAAGCTCTTTTTTATATTTGGCTTCGCCGCGCATAACGGGTTGAAAACCAGCATATACGCAGGCTCATCGCCTGGAAGGAGCCTTGAGCAGTGTCGTATTTCCATTTTTGTTTGTACACATGTGTATGTGCGCAAGTGCAGTGCTTTCTGTTACGGGCATGCGCGCGGGCTCACGTGCGGTGAATGTGTGTATGGACAGGCACATTTGGTTCATCGGTGTCATCTCGAGCGGGCGTACGCGGCGGAGTGGTGAGGTAGGAATAAAAAGTACAGGAAAGAGTCGAGAGATCTTACGTGACCGGCTGTCAATGCCCTGTCGTCTTGTACCAGCAGCGAAGCCGCATATAAAAATTTTTTCCTATTTCCTTTTCAGACTCCCG
>CAUBUJ010000220.1 GCA_958439155.1 uncultured Veillonellaceae bacterium | reverse complement strand
CCGTCCATGCGCGGCGAAGCCATATAAAAAGCTCTTCCTATTCCCTCTTCAGACTTCCAACTCCAGACTTTCGGCTCCGCTCGAGATGACGCACTACTGGCTAAGAGCTAACTGCTAATAGCTGACAGCTCCTCCTGGCGGCGAAGCCAAAATATAAAAAGAGCCTTCCTATTTCCGCCTTAGACCGCAGACCGCGGACCGTGGGCCCCACGCCAATGACGCGCTGTGCCTCCTTCGGCGACGCCTCTCAGCCCCGGGATATAGATAAAAATGATGTTGACATAGCAAATTTCTATTGATATACTATACGCATACTTACATACCAAGATGGTATAAAGACAGTGATCGGGAGAGGAACCGCTTCAGGTTTCAGAGAGTCCGCGGGTGGTGGAAGCGGGCAGAATGAGACGGCTCTTGTCGCCCAGGAGTTCTTTTTTCGAAAGGGATCTTTTGTCCTCAGTAGGGGAAAGCGCGAAGCGGCGTTATGGCTGTGAGTATAATGCAGGGTGGTACCGCGTAACGACGCCCCTGCCGGTAATTGGCCGGCAGGGGCTTTTTGTTATACGAGTGACAGGAAATGACGCCTCTATGGCGCCGTTCCAGAAAGGAATGGAATGACAATGGTAACTCCAGGAGAAAAATTAAGAAAACGTTTTGCAGAAAAGAAAATTCTCGTTCTGCCCGGTGTGTATGACGCGCTTACTGCGAAGATCGCCGTATCGGAAGGGTTCGACGGCGTCGTCATGGGCGGCTACAATGTGGCCGGTTCCCGCCTGGGCCAGCCTGACGTGGGATACCTGTCTATGTCGGAAATGACCGACTCCCTCCGGATGATCACCGGCGCGGTGGATGTGCCTGTCGTCGCTGACGGCGATACAGGCTACGGCAATGCCCTCTCGGCGCAGCGCACCTTCCGGGAGTATGAAAGAGCCGGTGCGGCAGCGATTCTCCTGGAAGACCAGGTATGGCCGAAGCGGTGCGGTCACATGGCAGGGAAAAATGTAGTCGACGCAGATCTTCACGCGAAGAAACTCCGCGCTGCTGCTGACGCCAAGATTGATCCGGCGACCATCCTGATCGCACGGACCGACGCGAGAGCCGTCCTCGGCCTGGACGCGGCCATCGAGAGAGGCAAGCTCTACCTCGATAGCGGCGCTGATGCGCTCTTTATCGAAGCGCCCCAGGGCGTAGATGAACTGGAAAAGATCGGCAAGACCTTCCCCGATACCATTCTTTTTGCCAACATGATCGAAGGAGGCCGCACGCCGAACCTGACTGACAAGGATCTGCAGGACATGGGCTTCTCCGCGGTATTCTGGCCGTGCACCGCCATGTACACCATCACGAAAGCGTTCCGTGATGTGATGCATGCCCTCCGCCGTGACGGCACCACGAAGAATGTATCGGACAAGATGCTCCATTTCTCGGAATACAATACCTTCATCGGGCTGGACAAGTACAACGCGCTGGACAAGAAATATAAATAATCCACTCGGAGAAGCAGGTTAGGCGGACAGGGGAAATTCTCCTGTCCCAGGCAGGATAGGATCGCTGGAAGACAATTTCATCATGGGCCGTGAAGGCACGGCAGCGAAGGAAGGGGAGGTTTCTTATGAAGACAATCTGGAAAATCGGTATGGCAGCAGCGATGATGGCAGCACTGGCGCTCACCGCAGGGTGCGGCGGCAGCGGAGACAAACCGGCGGCAGGGGGCAAGGTGCAGCTCAAGCTCGCCGCGTCGCTCCCGACGGGCCATCCTCTGGTAAAGGCCATGGAAGAGCTGAAAACAAAAACCGCGGAGAAATCCAAGGGAACGGTGGAAATTTCCATCTATCCGGCGGGACAGCTTTTCAACGACAAGAACATGAATGATGCCGTCATGAGCGGCGGCGTCGACATGGGCCTCAATACGGTAGGACGCTGGGCGAGCATCGTCCCGGCGATGGACGTCTTCGATGTGCCCTTCCTTTTCGCCAATTATGAAAGTGTAGACAAAGCCATCGACGGGGGCCTCGGGGAAAAACTGGGGGCTGACCTCCAGAAAAAGGGCGTCCGTCCTCTCTTCTGGGCGGATTACGGCTTCGTCCAGTTTGCCAATAACCAGAAGGAAATCAAGACGCCTGCCGACTTCGCCGACATGAAGATCCGCGGCTACAGCAAGTATTCTTCGGAAACCATCAAAGCCCTCGGCGCTTCCTCTGTCACCATGGGCGCGTCGGAAGTGTACATGGCGCTCCAGCGGGGCACCATCGACGGCCAGATTTCCGGCACCACCGCCATGCGGGACCGGAAAATGTATGAAGTCACCCAGTATCTGACAGTGACAAACCATGCTTCTCCCGAATTCATCGTCGCTATCAATGAGAAGTCTTACAACAAGCTCAGCGATGACCAGAAAAAAGCCTTGAATGACGCGGCGAAAGAAGTGCGCGACGCCATCCGGGCCAATGCGAAGGCAGAAGACCTGAAGGCGCTGGAAGAACTGAAAAAGAACGGCATGCATGTCTACGAAGTGCCGGAAGCGGAACTCCCAGCGTGGCGGGAAGCGACAAAGAGCGTGTGGGACGCGTTCATTGCGGAAAATGGCGATGAAGGAAAGGCGCTCATTGATATCGCTGTGAAGCAGTAAGAGGGTGGCGTGTCATGGCTGCGGTCTTATGGGGAGTGCCTCATTGGAGTGGAGTCTGAGGTCTAAGGTCTGAGGCAGATGGTGCATCATGGGAGCGGAGTGCAGAATTGAGAGCTGCCAGTTTAGAGGGGTGGTGCCGCCTGTGGCGGGACTCTTTGGTAGTCTTCAAGCGCCGGACGGGCTGGCTCATGGCCTGGGGCTGATGGAAAGCGCGTCATTGCGGCGGGGTCTAAGGTC
>CAUBUJ010000219.1 GCA_958439155.1 uncultured Veillonellaceae bacterium | reverse complement strand
TCCATGTTTCCTTTTTAGGAATGGGAGTCCATTGGTATTCCACCCATTTTTCTTTGTCCCGACAATACCCTGAAGGGCACAGGCGAAAAACGGGTGGAGCCCAAAAAGAAAACGGCCGCCCAGTAGACCTGGCCTGCAATATAGGGCTGGTCACTTATTTGCTTCTGAAATTTCGGGCATGAAGTGAGATTTACGAGCATGGGAAGGCCGCACTGTGGCCTTCCTCCCATCCGCGCAACTCGCTTCGCTCGAACAGGCGCTACGGCTAACGCCACCAGCCCTATATTGCCCCCTTCGGGTACCGGCCAGTTCTAATGGGCGGGGAGCTGAATGGGATTTTGACGTGTGTGGCAGGCGCGCGGTCTCAGGTGCGGTGGGTACCTGTATCGGCAGGCGCGTGGGGGCAGGTACGGAGTTTCCTTTATTCTTCAGTATGAGTATACAAGCGCGGCGAGCAGGAAATCTTCGAAATGGTAGTCATCTCGAGCGGGGGAATGTGGGATATATGACAATACCGGTAAGAGGGAGGATGATGCACAGAGTCGAGACCCCTCGCGGGTCCCCTTTAGGGTAGATCTTACGTATTCGGTGGTCAATGGCGCAGATCCGGTGCTGCATCGCGGATCTGCAGGCGGAGGCCCCGGCCGCGTCTGCGCAGTCCTCTGACAGCTTTGTACGCGAGATCTCTCGACTATGCGCTTCATAAGGAATGTTGAAGTTCGACAAAATGTGCGCCAGGTATGTCCGCTCGAGATGACGTCCATTTTGTCTTGTCCCAGCGGCAGAGCTGCATAATAAAGCCCTTCCGCTTTCCTCTCCAGACTTCAGACTTCAGACCCAACGCCAATGACGCACAATCTGACCTTAGACCTTAGACCTTAGATCTCAGACCCTAGACCTTAGACCTATGATGCAGATTGCGTCATCCCGCCGTATACGGCCATCCAAAAAGAAAGGAATTGTATGATTCACATAGAACATCTCATTTGCGACTATCTCGAAGGGAATGGACGGCATCTGCGGGCGCTTTCCATGCCTGCCTTCGACCTTCCTGACCATGGGAGCTGCGCCTTGATCGGGCCTTCCGGGAGCGGGAAGTCTACCTTTTTCCACTGCCTTTCCGGGCTGCTCCGCCCCACTGCGGGACGGATTGTCGTAGACGAGACGGTGCTTGGGGACATGACGGAAGATCAGCTTTCGTCGTGGCGCGCCTCCCATGTGGGGTATGTTTTCCAGCAGGCGCTCCTCATGCCGTTTCTCACGGTGATGGAAAATATTCTCCTTGCCGCGGACATGGCCGGGCGCCGCAGAGAGGAAGCCCGCCGGGAGGCGGAAGAATGGCTCCGAAAAGTGGGCCTTGCGGGATGCGGCGGCCGTCTGCCGTCCCATCTCTCCGGCGGGGAGCAGCAGCGGGTGGGATTCATCCGTGCCATTATTGTGAAGCCCTCCCTGCTTCTGGCAGATGAGCCCACGGCAAGTCTTGACGTGGATAACAGCCGCCTTGTGATGCAGTCCCTTCTCCAATACTGGCAGGACAGCGGATGCATGCTCCTCTGCGCTACCCATGATCCATCGGTGCAGGCGCTCTTTTCCAATCAGGTTCATTTAGAAAAAAGGGGGCGGGAAGAATGATCAGTGGTCTTTCCTTTCTATCCATCGTCCGCCGTCCCGGCAGGCATGTGCTTCTGATCCTGCTCCTTGCGGCGGCGTGCGCTCTGCCGGTCTTTCTCATTCAGATGACGAGCGGCCTCTATCACGGCCTGAACAAGGCGGTGGAACCATTTCCTATTCTCGAAGGGGCGAAAGGTTCGCCGTACCAGCTTGTGATCAATACGATTTTCCTCCGGGATCGTCCTATTGGAAATATTTCTTATGAAGAAGTGGAAAAACTCCGGGAAGGCGGCAAGGCGGATCAAGTGATTCCCCTCGCTTTCGGCGACAGTTACCGGGGCTTCCGCATTGTCGGCACAGAGCCGGAAATTTTCAGCTACCAGCCCAATAAAAAGGCAGATCCCTGGCTTACCGTGGCAGAAGGGCATGCTTTCGAAAAGCCTTTCGAAGCGGTCATCGGTGCGGACACCGCGAAAAAAGCGGGTCTTTCCATCGGGGACACCTTTAAGAGCATGCACGGCCTCTCCAACGCAGGAAGCCATGAGCATAATGAAGTTTTCACCATCACCGGGATTCTCGCTCCCGCAGGCGGTCCGTATGACACATCCATCCTGGTCAATATCAAGGATGTATGGGAAGAACACAGCCACGGCCATGAGGAGGATCACGACCACGGCACAGAACCCCGCCGCGGCGGCATTGTCATCCCTGGGCGCTCCGCTGGGAGCAAAGGGGAAGAACCGGCTATCCATGAAGAGGAGCATGACCATGATCACGCAGAAGGGGATGTGACAGCCATCCTGGTCCATCCGAAGGGGTATAAAGAAGCGATGCAGCTCCTTTCCGCGGCGCAGCGCGACCGGAGCGGCCAGACACAGCTTGTCTTCCCGTCGCAGACGCTCATTTCCCTCTATTCCATGGCAGGACAGACCAGGGAATTCTGGCAGTATCTCACAGGCGGCATGATCGGCGCGGCGATTCTGATTACGCTTCTTGCGATGTACTGGAACGGTCTCTCCCGCCTCTCTGAATTTGCCCTTCTCCGGGCACTTGGAGCGGGAAGCGCCATCGTGATGAAACTGCTCGCCGCGGAAGAAGCGATCCTCCTTGCGGCCGGCGCCATCCTGGGCTGGCTCATCGGCTGGGGCGGCAGCGTCCTCGCGGCGGCCAGTATCGCTGGGAAAGCGGCCATCGTCCTTCCTACCGCGCCGGAAATGCTTTCCTTCGTCCCGCCGGCAGTGATTTTCGTCCTCGGCC
>CAUBUJ010000218.1 GCA_958439155.1 uncultured Veillonellaceae bacterium | reverse complement strand
TTCATTAGCTGTTGGCTGATAGTCGATGGTGCGTCATTTTGCTTGGGGTCTGAAGCCGGAGGTCGGAAGTCTGGAGAGAAAGCGGAAGCGCTTTTTATATTGAGGCTTCGCCGCGCATGACGGGCTGAAAACCAGCACGTACGCAGGCGCAGCCCCTCTCAGCCTCCTCCGTCGGCAGCTCTCCCCAAGCAGGGGCGAGCCTTGGGTATTGTCCAAAGCAGCGGAAAACGTGACCACTGACACATTCTCCTCCCGCACCTGGGGCGGGCCTTCGAGTTTTACGTAAGATCCGCCCTAAAGGGTTGCCGCAACGGATCTCCACTCTTTCCCGTACTTTTAGGGACAGCACATATCACCGGATATGACCAGTCGCTGTGACTCCTATTTCGAAGAGCACGTAAGATCTCTCCACTCCTCAAATCATTGTCCATTGTTTGTGATTCTCCATGAGGATGGAATAACGACCGGTCGAGATGACGATCATTCCGAAGGAATCCTGACTACCTTTGCACCATATAATTACCGTCAATCCACACACCTGGAACCGCGCGCCTGCGTACTATCCTCAAAATCCCATTCCCCTCCCCGGCTAATCAATAATCCGCGGCCGGCGGCACTGCTTTTCTCTTTAGACCTTTGACCTCAGACTTCAGACCGCAGACCGCGGCCCCCGTTCCCATGACGCACTGCCCGTAAACCGCAGAAATGAGGCTTCCCATGCCTCTCCCTCCCGCCTGCGCACAAACACTTCCTGCGGTACGGCATCATCCCATTTTTCCCATACGAAAAGGCATAGCCCTGGAGCTATGCCTTTTCGCGTTGAAAGGGATTGGGGAAAGGGACAGCCTCCCGATCCCCATGGTCCATTACGCGAAGGGAACCCATTTCCCGTCTTTCACTTCCAGTACGTCCATATCCATTTTCGGATTGCGGTCCTGGTCGAATTCGAATTTTCCGGTCACCCCTTCGAAGCCTTTCACGCCTGCCATGGTGTCGCGCAGTTTCTTCCGGTCGGTGGTGGTATTCGCTTCTTCGATGGCTTTGTGCATCATGTATACGCCGTCGTAAGCCTGGGCGGAGAACTGGTCCGGTTCGTGGCCGTATTTTTCCTTGAACTTCGCCCGGAAGGCCTGGGCTTTGTCGCTCTTCCGTTCCGGATTCCACGGAGTCGCCACCAGTGTCCCGTCAGCAGCGGCGCCGGCCTGCTTGATGTATTCCGGGCTGTTGAAGCCGTTGTTGCCGATAACCGGCTGGTTCATGCCCATTTCACGGGCTTTTTTAATGATCAAAGAACCTTCCTGGTAGAAGCCGGCAATGACGATCACGTCCGGATTGGCTGCCTGGATCTTGGTGAGCTGCGCCGAGAAGTCTGTGTCCTTGTCAGCGAAGGTTTCAGTGGCAACGATGTCTACGCCCATCTTCGGGAACAGTTCCTGGTAAATTTTATTCTCGCTCACCAGCATATCGTTGTTGTGGGAGTACATAATAGCCACTTTCTGGAATCCCAGCTTGTCGTGGGCTTTCTTGACAGTGATGGGAATAGCCAGTTTTCCCGGGACGGAATTACGGAAAATGTAGTCCCCCACTTCGGTGACGCCGTTGGCGGTGAGGGAGACCCCGAATGTGACCACTTTGGACTGCTGCGCAATGGGGCCGGCGGCGAAGAATTCACCGGTGGTCATGGGACCGATGATGGCGAGCACTTTGTCCTGGTCGATCGCTTTTTTCACCGCGTTGATGGCTTCGCTCTTCACCAGTTTCGTATCGTAAGTGATCATGTCCAGCTTGATTTTCGTTTTGGGATCGCTGTTGATCTCTTCCACAGCCATGTCCACCGCTTCTTTCTGGGCAATGCCGTAAGCCGCGCCAGGGCCGGTGTAGGCCGTAATGAAGCCTACTTTCGCGCTCTTTCCTTCCGGCGCCGCAGAGCTTCCTGCTTTCTTTTCTCCGCCGCATCCTGCGAAAATCCCTGCCGCTGCCATCACTGCCATTGCGGCTGCCGCTCTCTTCATCCATTTCTTTTCCATGTTGTTTTCCCCTTTCAACTCGTTTCTATCATCTTCTCTCATAAAAAAATCCCCTGATTCTTTTACGAGAACCAGGGGCGCATTCCGCGCGGTACCACCCATCTTATCACTTAGCCTGCCGCCGGCGGCCCGCATATTTCGAAAAAAAGCCCCTGTCTCCCAATGAAGACAGGGGCAATATTGCGGTACCACCCTGCGTTGTACTTACAGGACTGCCCATAACGGGGGCCTGCCGTCCTTTCTTACTTCTCTTCAGAAAGACTGCTCACGGGAGAGAATCGTCATAGGCTGCGCACCGGCTTTCACCACCCGCCGGCTCTCTGGAGCTGCCTGCCTGTCACTTGTACCCGCTCATCGCATGTAGGTTATGTTGGTTATTATATCAGGATATTATTTTCTGTCAAGACTGTTTTTACTATTATTCCTTTTAAGTATTCGTGGTTTAATCATTGCAAATTACGCAAAAGGAACCCATTTTCCATCTTTCACCTGGAGCACGGTGAGATCCATCTTGGGATCGCGGTTCTCATCGAACTCAAACTTGCCGGTCACCCCTTCGAAGCCTTTGATATTGGCCAGGGCATCACGGAATTTCTTCTTGTCCGTGGTCGATCCGGACGCTTCCAGAGCCTGGTGGATGGTGTACATGCCGTCATACGCCTGGGCTGCGAACTGATCCGGTTCTCTGCCGTATTTTTCCTTGTAAGCCTTGCGGAACGCCTGGGCCTTCGCGCTGGTGCTGTCCGGATTCCACGGTGTCGCCACCAAGGTCCCGTCAGCAGCGGCGCCGGCCTGTTTGATATATTCCGGGCTGTTGAAGCCGTTATTGCCGATAATGGGCTGGTTCATCCCCATTT
>CAUBUJ010000217.1 GCA_958439155.1 uncultured Veillonellaceae bacterium | reverse complement strand
CGATATGACGCCATTGGTACCGGGCTAAACCTATGCGGCGCCCGGCATATAAAAACTCCGCCGCCCATTGTATTTGAGACGGCGCACCACCCCTCTGCGCTTTGGACTCTGCGCTCTGCGCTTTCTATGGATATGACATCTATTTTATCTTGTACCTGCGGCGAAGCCGCATACAAAAATAGTCTTCCTATTTTCTCTCCAGACTACTGACTCCAGACTTCAGACCCGGCGCCAATGACGCACTTTCCCCATACCCGGAGACATGCATCAATTCTTCCCTGTTGACAAGCCATGCGTCCTCTGCTATAGTTAGAACATCACACAGAAGAAGCGATGAGGGAAAAAAGTACACGTCCTGATTCACACAGAGAGCCGGTGGGCGGTGAAAACCGGTTGGAAACGGATGGGGAAGTTCATTCCTGAGCTGCAGCGCTGAACGGAAAGTAGGCGGTGCCGGAATGGTTTACGTTATAGAACCGAGAGTTGATTTGAAGTCAAAGCAGGGTGGTACCACGGAATCTTTCGTCCCTCAGGTACTGCTTTTTTTATTGCCCGCTTCAAATAACATGGGTGGTACCGCGATGTGTTCCCGTCGTCCCTTGCAATATGCAGGGGACTTTTTCTTGGGGAAAAACAGGAGGAAACAATGAAAAAGTGGATGAAGTATACAGCGGCAGCGATTTTGGCGGCGGGATGCCTGATGGGGAGTCTCACTTCCGTTATGGCGGCGCATCTGGAAGATATTGAAGCGCGCGGTACGATTCGTGTAGGCACGACAGGGGATTACCGGCCCATGTCCTATCTCAATAAAGAGACGGGAGCCTATGAAGGATTTGACGCAGAATTGGCAAAGGCGATTGCCGATTCCCTCCATGTGCGGGTCGAATATGTTCCCACCACATGGAAGACGCTATCCGCGGACACCCAGGCCGGGAAATTTGATATCGCCCTTTGTGGCATTACCCGCACCTATGACCGGGAGCGGACTATGGCTATGTCCGACGGTTACCTCCTTTTTGGGAAAACCATTCTTTGCCGGGCGAAGGATAATGGAAAGTACCGGACTCTGGCGGATATGAACCGGCCGGAAGTACGGGTCATGGTCAATCCAGGCGGCACCAATGAGAAGTTCGCTCGTGCCTATCTGCCGAAGGCGACTCTCATCGTACACGAACAGAATGCAGAAATCCCCGGACTTATCGCGGAAGGGGCAGCAGATATTATGATCACGGAAACTATGGAAGCCGCCCGGTATGTGAAAATGGACAGCCGTCTCGGAGCGCCTCTCATAGAAAGCCCTTTCACAAAGAGCCGCTTTGGCGTTCTTATGGCCAAAGGGGATCAGGAATTTCTGAATTATATTAATTTCGTGCTGGCTGAGTTGGAAACGACCGGCGTCATGGATGAATTAGAAGACAAGTATATTGACTAAAGGAGAAAAAACAATGAAAAAGTGGATGAAGTATACAGCGGCAGCGATTTTGGCGGCGGCGGCGCTTACCGCGGCGGGGTGCGTCGGCAAGGACACGGCGTCTTCCGCGGCAGGCGGGAAGAAGGTGGCTGTGGTCCAGCTGATCCAGCATGAATCTCTCGATGCGGCGAATAAAGGGTTCCTGGACGCGCTGAAAGACAATGGTTACGGTCCGGATAAAATTTCTGTGGACCAGCAGAATGCCCAGGGGGACCAGTCCAATCTGAAGTCCATTACGTCCCGCTTCAAAAATGAGAAGCCCGACCTGATCTGCGCCATCGCCACTCCGGCGGCGCAGGCGGTGGCCAATGAAATCACCGATACGCCGATTGTGGGCATCGCCATTACCGACTATGTCCAGGCCAAGCTCGTGAAAAGCGCGGACCAGCCTGGGACCAATGTGACTGGCGCCAGCGATATGAATCCGGTGGCGGCCCAGATCGACCTGGCGAAGAAAATTCTCCCTAATGCGAAAACAGCGGGCCTCATTTACAATTCCAGCGAAGTGAACAGTGAGATCCAGGGCAATGAAATGAAGAAGCGCGCCAAGGAACTGGGCATCGACGTAGTAGAAAAGACCATTTCCAATGTGAACGATATCCAGCAGGTGGCTGAGTCCATGGCGGGCCAGGTGGATTTCATCTATATTCCGACAGATAATGTGATGGCTTCCGCCGTGCCGACGCTTCTCAAAGTAACGGACCCGGCGAAAATCCCTGTCTTCGTCGGATTTGACGCAGGCGTGAAGGACGGCGCCTTCGCAGCGCTCTCCGTCGATTACTACCGCCTGGGCAAGCAGGCCGGCGCGATGGCTGCGAAGATTCTGAAGGGCGAGGCAAAACCGGAGTCCATGGCCATCGAGACCCAGAAAGATCTGGAAGTGGTGATCAATAAGAAGAGCGCCGCAGCGCTGGGCATCACCATTCCGGAAAATGTGGCGAAGAACGCGAAACTGATCGGCGAATAACAGCAGAGGAAGGCATATTCTGATTTCTATAGACCCGGCACTGCCGGAATCTCATCAATGGAGGAAAGAAGCATGAAGAAGTGGATGAAATACAGCGCGGCAGCAATTCTGGCCGCAGCAGCAGTACTGGGAATGGCAGCGTGCGGCGGTGCCGGCGGCGCCGTAAGCAAGGCGGATGGAAAGAAACATGTAGCGGTGCTCCAGATCATGGAACACGCTTCTCTCGACGCGGCGAACAAGGGCGTTATCGACGAACTGGCGAAACGGGGCTACACGGCTGACAAGATCACTATTGACCAGCAGAATGCCCAGGGGGACCAGTCGAACCTGAAAAATATTGCCGCCCGTTTCAAAAGCGCCAAGCCTGATATTATCGTAGGCATTTCTACGCCGGCTACCCAGGCGCTGGCCAATGAAATCCACGATGTGCCCATCGTAGGGGTGGCGATCACCGATTTCGAGACGGCCAA
>CAUBUJ010000216.1 GCA_958439155.1 uncultured Veillonellaceae bacterium | reverse complement strand
GCATAGGTGCCGCAGGTGCCGAAAATGGCAGCCTTCTGATGATGGAGCCCGCTGAGGAATGCGGCGCTCTCGTGATTGGCTGTGCCCCGGTCAGCCCAGAAACCGGCGAAAACCAGATCATACCCGGAAAGGTCAGACGGCGCGGTCTCTGTGGTATAGAGATCTCCACCCACAGCACCGGCAATGGCACGGGCCACTTTTTCCGTATTTCCTGTGCGGGTGGAATATACAACGATGGATTTCATAGAACCTCCTGTAAAATCCTTCTGCATCGAAGAAAATAAATTTAAACTAATTTAAATTTTCATAGCAACGAATATAAAATATAGCATAGCCTAAATTTTGTCAAGACGGAAAGAGCAGGAGGGATAGAAATCTGGAGGGAAGGTTTCTTTTTGTAAAGCGAAATTTGCAGATGCAAGCCGCCCCTGCGCTGCCTGCGTGACTTTGTCAGGAAATACAGCAATTTTTCATGGAAACTTGACAAAATCTATACGTCAAATTTCTAGACACCAGACAGAAGTGCCGTATATTGGGACCATAACAGCACGAAAAGACCGCATCCCTTTGGATTTTTGTGCGTGATTTCAGGAGGAATAGAATGAGAAAAAATTGGATGAAAGGCATGGTTCTGGCAGCTCTGGCAGGAAGCGCCTTTTTCGGAGCGGCGATGCACGCCGACGCGGCGGATATCCGCATTCTCCCAGTGGACACAGCAAAATTCTGGTCCGGCGTGAAATTTGACTTCGACGTAGAAGTGGCAAATGCCAAGGACCTTGGCGCTGTAGACATCACCATCAATGGCCAGCCTGCGGAAAAAGTGCTGGGCAAGTCCCTCACAAAGAACGTACTGGACAATGGGGTCGTGTCTTTCCGCGCCAATGATGTGTCTTTCAAAAAGACCGGCGACTACAAGGTGAGCGTCACCGCTCTTGATGCTTCCGGCAAATCCGCGGCAGACGCTGCGTATACTGTCGTGAAGGAAGCAGCCCAGAAGAAGGCAAAGAATGTGATCCTCTTCGTCGGCGACGGCATGTCTCTCCAGGCCCGTGAAATTGCCCGCATTCTTTCCAAAGGACAGACCAACGGCAAATTCAATGATCTCCTCGCCATGGAAAAACTGGAACACAACGCGGTCATCACCACCAGCGGCTACGATTCCCTGGTGACAGACAGCGCGAACTCCGCGTCCGCCTACGCGACTGGCCACAAGTCTGTGGTGAACGCTATGGGCGTCTATGAAGACTCCACGAAAGATCCCCTCGATGATCCGAGAGTGGAAAACATTTCCGAAGTACTGAAGCGCACCCGCGGCATGTCCATCGGCATCATCACCCAGGCGGAATCCACCGACGCCACCCCGGCGGCCATGGTAGGCCATACCCGGCGCCGCGCGGCCCAGGATTATCTCGCGAAAGATTACCTCGCCGAATACCATCGCCCGGACGTCATCATGGGCGGCGGCTCTTCCCGGTACATCCCAAATAGCGTGGCCGGCTCCAAGCGGAAAGACAATTTCAACGTGATCGACGCATTCAAGGCCCATGGCTATACTTTCGCGTCCACCGCGGCGGAAATGAAGAATGCTCCTGCAGACAAGCCGCTCCTCGGCCTCTTCCATACGAGCACCATGAACGTCTATATTGACCGGGAAATGCTGAAGAATCCGAAGGTACTGAAAGGCTTCACCGACCAGCCGAACCTGATGGATATGACGAAGAAATCTCTGGACATTCTCTCCAAGAATCCGAACGGCTTCTTCGCTATGATCGAAGGCGCTTCCATTGACAAGCAGCTCCATGTCATGGACTGGCAGCGCGCGGCCTACGATACCATCGAATTCGACAAGGCCATCGAATATGCGGAAAAGTGGAACAAGGAACACGGCGACAATACCCTCATCATCGTCGTCGCTGACCACGCGCACGGCGTATCCATCTCCGGCACCTATCATGAACGGGACGGCAAAAAGGGGACGGAAGCGGTTCGCGTCTATGCGAATTCCATTTTCCCCACCTTCAAGGACGCCAATAAAGATGGTTTCCCGGACAATCCCGATCCGGATGTAACACTTGCGGTACAGTACGCAAACCATCCGGAATATTATGAAAACTACCATTTCATGCCCGTACCGACTCCGCCGGCTCTGGCTGTAACGGAAACGGTACAGGAAGCCAAGAAGGTAGGCGACTCTGTAGAATACCATCAGGTATCCAAGTCCAGTTCCAAAGCCAATCCGGCGCGCATCCACCCCGGCGACCCGGCTGAGCTCATGCCGGCCAATACGCCCAAGTCTGACCCGCAGGAAGCGCATGCCGCTGATGACGTCCTCCTCAATGCAGGAGGCCCGGGATCTGAATACTTCCATGGCGTCATGGATAATACGGAAGTCTTCTTCGGCATCCTCCGCGCGCTCGGCGTAGACGCCGGTCACGACAAGAACCCCGATCTTTCCAGGGAAGCGAAATAATGTCCTCCTTCCTGAGAAGGGCGGCTCTTGCCGCCGCGGCGGCAGCGGCAGTCATGACTGGCGCTGCTGTGGCGGAAGCGGAAGATATTTCCTTCGACGAGCTTTATAGCGACTGGACCGCGGAAGGCCTCGTCCTCTCCGATAAGACCCAGTCTCTCGAAGGACAGACCGTCACCATGACAGGCTACATGGCGCCGCCGCTCACGCCGACGATTCACTTCTTCGTATTGACAGAAGTCCCCATGTCGGTATGTCCCTTCTGCAGCTCCGACGCGGACTGGCCGGACAACATCATCGTAGTGAAACTCTCCGAGCCGGTGACAGCGCTCCCCTATGATTCCCCCATTTCCGTCACAGGGACGCTTGAAATCGGCGGGGAAGTAGATGAAGAAACAGGCTTTGTCAGCCAGCTGCGCATTGCCGCAGATTCTATAGAAGCGCTGTAAC
>CAUBUJ010000215.1 GCA_958439155.1 uncultured Veillonellaceae bacterium | reverse complement strand
CCCATATGCTACAATGAAAGAAATATTCTATTGGGAGGTATACCTATGATTGATGCCATATACAACCGGCGGAGCATCCGCTATTTCAAGCCTGACCCGCTGCCGGAGGAAGCCCTGGCGGAGATTCTCCGCGCCGGTATGTGGGCGCCGTCGCCGAAGCACCGCCAGCCCTGGCGTTTCCTTGTGGTCACAGGCGGGGCGAAAGAAGAAATGCTTGCCGCCATGGCCCGGGGCATCGACCGGTCCGAACAGGGAGCAGGCCTCATCACAGGAAGCGCCGCCTACATCGGAAACGCACGCTTCACCCTCCGCGCCATGAAAGAAGCGCCGGTGACGGTGCTCGTCATAAATCCCCTTGGCCGCAGTCCCCGGGAGGAATGGACGGCATCCGACAAAATCAATGAACTCAGCAACGTCCAGGCCATCGGCGCCGCCGCGGAAAATATGGCCCTCGCCGCGGCAGATCTGGGTATCGGCAGCCTGTGGAACGGAAATATTTTCTTCGCCTACGACGAGCTCACCTGCTGGATCGGCGAGCCTGGAGAAATGGTGCTCGCCCTCTCCTTCGGCTACAGTGCCCAGCCCGGCGTCCACCCCCTGCCGCGGAAAAAGCCGGAAGACGTGATCGAATACAGAAAATAAGAAAAGCCTGTCTCCATTTGCGGAGACAGGCTTTTCTCATGGTACGCACAGGCGGGGACTTGGCTGTCACGCTCAGAAATGGGCGGAACCGCCTCATTGGCAGTGGGGCCCGCGGTCTGAAGAAAAGTACATCATTGACAGCCCAGTCCGTAAGATCCCTCCACTCATTCCCGTCCTTTCTTTTTACGTTTCCCCCATGCATCTTTCACTCGTCCGGTCGGGATGACGCCCATTTCGTCTCGCTCCTCGGAAAAAACTTCTCGTTTCATAAAAGCTGACCTCTGATTTTCAAGCGGCGCAGCTGCCTATCAAAATTCCGCCGCAGGCGGCACCGCCCTGCTAAACTCATAGCTCGGGGCTCTGGGCTTTCCCAGGCCCATGGGCGGGCATCCACCGCTCTGCGCTTTGCGCCCCGCTCCCATGACGCGCATCTCCTGGACGGCGCTTATTTCCCGGAAGCGCTGTATCCCGCGCTCTGGAGGACACGGCGCACTTTCTCCCCGATGGATACGGCGATGCCGATCTTGATAAGGTCAAAAGGAATGAAAGGGAGCACCGCCACGGTCATAGCGGCGGCGAGAGTCATTTCTTTTCCCAGACCATACCGGAAATACAGAATGAACGCTGCCGTACCCAGCACGTAGTCTGCGATCACTCCTGCCAGGGCGAAGCTGTATTGTTTCCAAAAGGGACGGGGCCGTTCCGCGATGAAGCCGCAGAGCCACGCCATAAGCACGAGGCCCCAGAAATAGCCCCCTGACGGTCCAAGAATGGAACCGAGGCCGGAATGGCCGTTGGCAAAGACCGGCACGCCTACCGCGCCGAGGATGACCCAGAGCAGGACGCCGATGGCGCCCCATTTCCGGCCGAGCACCGATCCCGCAAGGGCGCTCACGAAAGTTTGCAGCGTCACAGGAATGGCGCCGATGGGAATGGAAAACTGGGAAAGCACCGACATCATCGCCGCGATGATCGCCGCTCCGATGGCACTGCGCATTTGATTATGATTCATGACTGCCTTTCCGCTGCGTATCTTTGCAGCTCTCGAAATACATAGAATAATGTTTGCGGCATCCTGGATTGAAGGAATGGCCGCAATGGGGACAGTGCCCGCGCTGGTACTCCTCCAGGGAGAGCGCCCTGCCGCAGACGCCGCACAGCACAGGCTGCGGATCTGTCACAGGCGCCGGTTCGAAAGAATGGTCCTCCAGCGCATCATGACACTGATAGCAGCTGTAATACCGCCCGCAGCGGCCGCACCGGAGCGCCGCCACGTCCAGCGGAGAATGGTAATGGGCGCACCGCCCTTCCTCATCGGTGAGAAGCCCATAGATCCGCCCCGCTTTCCGGGGAGAGGAAAGAAGATCCGAAAGCAGTCCTATCTTTTCCAACGTCCCTTCTTCGATAAGGCCATTGGGAGAAAATCCAGGCGCTCCCTCCGGCAGAGGCGTGCCCAATTTTTCAAAATATCCCTCCCAGAAACCCCTGGCGGCACCGCTGCCAAAATGCATGGGCACAGGATGAAAGAGGTGAAACGGGCGGAATGCCATTTCCACGAAACTGGCGCAGTAGTATCCCGGTCCGTCTGGGGAAAAAGAAAAATTATAAGGAAGACCCACCGCCTTCTCCGCCCGGGCGATCACTTCCTCCGGCGCCCAGGAAATCCCCCGGGCCGGCCTGTACACATGGAGCGCCCCATGAGGCCTTGCCAGAGTCTCTGGGAGCGCCTCTTCCTGGCATCCCCCATGGGACGACGCATGGAGCAGAAACCACAGAGCGCCCCGCTTCCGCAGAATCCCTACATGGGCATAAGAAAGCGCCGCTCCGCCGGTACTCTCCGCAATCGCCCGGGCCAGCGGCTTCTCCGAAGCACCCAAGAAAAGCAGATCCCCTGTTTTCATCCTTTCTCCTTATTGTAAACTTTAGGATATACGAAAAATCTTTACATAGTATACCACGGCTTGGTATGTGGGAAAAGTCTAAAATAGGGACCAAGAGCGGAGCTTGCGGGATGAGCCGCTGGCAGGAGCGTTTAGCGTTTGGCTTTTAGCTGTTAGCTTTTAGCTGTTAGTCGATGGGGCGTCATTGGTGCAGGTAGTCGGAAGTCTGAAGTCTGAAGAGGAAATAGGAATGGATTTTTTTAATGCGGCTTCGCCGCTGGGACAAGACGAAATGGGCGGTATTGGGAACCAGGCAAAAAAGATTTACCCTAAAGGGGGCCCGCAAGGGGCCTCTACTCTTTCCCGTACTTTTTATGACGAACGGCGCATACCGCAGAATAGGCCCGGCT
>CAUBUJ010000214.1 GCA_958439155.1 uncultured Veillonellaceae bacterium | reverse complement strand
AGACCTCAGACTTCAGACCCCGCCGCCAATGATGCAGACGGTCATCCCCGGCGATGAGACCCATTCATCCCTCACCCCAGTTTCTCCGCCCGGATCCCTCCGGCATGTTCCTCTTCCCTGCCATAGTGGAGACTCTTCAAAATTTCCGCCTTGTACCGGAAGAATTCGGTGCTGTCCCGCGCCCGGGGACGGGGAAGATTAATGGGAATGATCTGGACGATTTTCCCTGGATGGGTGGACATGACTGCCACCCGGTCGGACATGTATACCGCTTCGTCGATATCATGGGTTACCATGATCATGGTCATTTTTTCTTTCAGCCAGATGTCCTGGATTTCTTCCTGCATATTCATGCGGGTGAATGCGTCCAGCGCGCCCAGCGGCTCATCAAGGAGGAGGATGTTCGGCCGGCCGATGAGGACACGGGCGAGAGAGGCCCGCTGCTGCATGCCGCCGGAGACCTGGTGGGGATAGTACTCACCGTAACCGGAAAGGCCTACCAGGCGGAGAAATTCTTCTACTTCCCCTTTCCGCTCTTTATACTTCCCCTGCGCCTTGAGACCGAAAGCTACATTGTCATGGATCGTGAGCCACGGGAAGAGCACGTGATCCTGGAACATGAAGCCCCGGTCCACACCGGGCCCTGTGACAGGCGCCCCGTCGGTCAAAATATCGCCGCTGTCAGGGAAAATGAATCCGGAAATGAGCCGGAGGAGCGTCGATTTCCCGCATCCCGACGGGCCGATGAAGGAGAGAAATTCTCCAGGCCGCACTGTAAGGGAAATGTCATCGAGCACATGGGTCCGGCCCGGGCCATGCTGGTTTTGGAAACTTTTGCTCACATTCTCGATCTGAATGGTTCCTACCATTTCAGCACCCCTTTCTGCCAGGCCAGCACGCGGCCGCGGATGACGAACATGAGAGACATGAAGAGGCAGAAGCTGGCGGCAATCAGAATGAGGCCGGCCCACACATTGGCGTAAGCCATGGTTTCCTTCGCCCAGTTCACGTACCACCCGAGGCCGTACTTGGCGCCCACCATTTCCGCCGTGAGGAGCACGATGAAGCTCATGCAGGTCCCCATGAAGAGGCCCATGAATACATTGGGCATCGCTGCAGGAATCCCTACATGGAATATCTGGTAGAACCGCCCCGCCCCGAGGGTTTCCGCCGCTTCAAAATAGGAATTGGGCACATTGCGGATGCCGCTGTACGTAAGCGACGCCACCGGGAACCATACGGCAAGGAATATGAGGAAGGCGCTGGCCGAATACATCGTCGGGAAGGCCACCAGCACCACCGGAATCCACGCCACCGGCGGGATTGGTCCGATCACTTTCAGGAAAGGCCAGATCCAGTAGTCCGCCTTCTTGGAAAATCCCATCCATGCGCCGTTGCCAATGCCGAGGATGACCCCGATCACCCAGCCCGTAGCGAGGAGAGAGTAGGAATAGGCGATGCACGCGCCAAGGAGGTGGGCATCATTCACCATGGCTCCGAGAATCCGGTCCGGCGCGGGGAAATAGAGTACCGGCATCCACGCGAATTTCGCCGTCGCCAGATTCAGGAGATCCAGAAGCTGCACCGCCACCGCGTAGAACGGCGCCTGGTAGAGGAGCCGCTCTCTCGTTTTCGGCAGCCAGATCCCCGCTGCCGCTGCCAGGAGGTACGCCGCCGCGAGAATTCCGAGGAAATAAAGGAAATAGGGATGCTCCACTTCCATCTGGGAAAAATCTCTCGGCAGATACCAGTCCAGAGCCGCCGTCACCGCCAGCGATGCCAGGGGCAGCGTCAGAAGCAGCGCCCCGGAAAGCCGCCCGGAAATCGCCGGACTGGGAATCGCCGCAGGCAGCATGGCCGCCTCCGCTGCTGAGTCTTTCATTCTTCCCGCCTCCCTTCTACCATTCCGCGCCATACGAACGGATCACCGCCTCCCGCCATGCGGGGGAACTCTCCGTAAAGTAGGAATATACGAAACGGTATGCGCTATGAATGATCTTTTTCATGAAAAGGACCTCCTTTATGAAAAGCTGTTAGCAATGGGCTGTTAGCTGTTAGCTGCTAGCTGTTAGTTAAATTGTGCGTCATTGGAGCAAAGTGCAGAGCACAGAGTGGTGGATGCCCGCCGCATGGGCTCTCTTTGCTATATGCGGCTTCTCCGCTAAGGGAGAGGATGGCTGCTAGCAGCAAGTGCTAGTTGCTAGTTGTGTTGTGCGTCATAGGAGCGGGGTCTAAGGTCTGGGGTCTAAGGTCAAAGGCGGAATAGGAAGAGCTTTTTATATTTTGGCTTCGCCTTCATGACGGGTTTAAAACCAGTATGTACGCAGGCGCAGCCCCTCTCAGCCTCCTCCGTCGGCAGGTCCGCGGCGCGGTATTGGATGCCCTTACGGGCTATTTCTTAGCGCCGGAGAACGTGTCCACTGGCACATCCTCCTCCCCTACCCGGGGCGAGCCTTACGATTTTGTCGTGAGATCCCTCCACTCTGTGCCGTACTTTCTTTTCCCGATTGGCACAAATATCTTTCATCCGCCCGGTCGGGATGACGACCATTCCGAAGAAAACGCTTCTGGGACTACGTGCCTGCGTACAAAGGAAATCCACGCACCTGACCCCGCGCGCCTGCATCAAACGTTACTACACGATACAGCTCCCCGGCCATTCGCAGTCCGGCCGGCCCCGCAGGGGTGGAATGCGGGTCAAGGAGCATTCCAAGAGGTGAGTGGCGGCGGGAATTATGGCTTGACTGTTTGAGCGTAGCGAGTTTCAAGCCATCCGCCGCCAGGAACCGGAGCAAGGCCGAGCAAGATGGCCGGCGGTTTTCTTTCTTTGGTTCGTTTCTTTCTTTGTCCGGACAAAGAATACTCGCTAAAACCGTGCAAGTACAGGCGAAATGAACTTCCCCCAATGGAATCCATTGGAAAAAGAAAAATGGGTGGAATGCT
>CAUBUJ010000213.1 GCA_958439155.1 uncultured Veillonellaceae bacterium | reverse complement strand
ACAGGATACATCACGAACTGGGGATTTTCCATACACTGAATGATCTACCGCTTACTCTAATATTTTTTGACGGCCCGCCTAAACCTTATTTTTACATAATAAAAAGCCCCCTTCACCGGAGGCTTCTATTGGTTAATTTTATTTCTTTTCTTCTTCCGTATGCGGCTGGGGCTGCTGCGCGGCAGCGTTGGAATCGATCAGGCTCTGACGGTTCTTTTTCAGCGTGTCAAGCATGTTTTCCATATTGGTTTCCACATACTTCAGCACATCGGTGGCATAGGTGACGGAGCTGTTCCGCAGATCTTCCGCCGATGTATTGGCTGCGGTGATGATCTGGTTGGACCGTTCCTGGGCCTGCTTAACCAGTTCGCTTTCTTCCGTAATGCGGGCAATGTAATCTTTTGCCTGGGCAATGGTGTCGTCCGCTTTTTTCTGGGCATCCAGCAGAATCTGTTCCTTGTCTGCTACAATGCGCTTGGCGCTGTCCAGTTCATCCGGCAGAGAATGATTGATCGCGTCGATGAGACGGCCAATTTCTTCTTTGTCTACCATTTTCTTATTGGTAAAAGGGACGTCACTGGCGTTATTGATAATATTTTCCAGCTCTTCCAGTAATTTTTTCGTATCCATTTGTTTGCCTCACTTTTTTTCAGAATGGAACTTGGCATCTATCATCTGTTTGACATAAGGGGGAACCAGTTCTGATACTTCCCCTCCAAAACATGCGAGTTCACGTACACCGGTGGAACTGAGATAGGAGTACTTTCCTTCTGTCATGAAGAAGGCCGTTTCCAGCTTGGGATCTACTTTTTTCAAAAGCAGCGCCCGCTGGAATTCATACTCGAAATCGCTGAATGCGCGAAGTCCGCGGATCAGGAGATGACAGTTCTTGGATTCGGCATATTCATTGAGAAGACCATTGAAGGCATCCACCTCCACATTGGGGATTCCCTTGGTCACTTCCCGGAGCATGTCGAGACGTTCTTCCATGGTGAACATGGAATGTTTCGACGGATTCCGGAACACCGCTACAATAAGCTTATCCACCAGCGCGGAGCTTCTTTCAATAATATTCAGGTGCCCATAGGTCACAGGATCAAAGCTTCCCGGGCAGATGGCAATTTTCATAACTTCACCTTCATCTTTTCTGATAGAGGAGATAGGTCACAGCGGTATCACCCACTCTTTTTTCTTTCCATATGGACAGGACATCTCTCCAGTCAGAAAGATCAGGCGGTTCTGATACGATGTGTTCAACCACAATGAGGCAGCGATCCGCCGGCAGTCCCAGGTTCATGATAAGTTCCAGCACTTTGTTGATGAATCCTTTCTTGTAAGGGGGATCCATGAAAATGTAGTCAAACTCCTGTCCCTGGAGCGAGCGGAGGGCCCGCAGCACTTCTTTCCCAATCACGACCGCCCGGCCTTCCACACGGCAGCGCCGCGCGTTTTCCCGAATCAGCTTTCCCGTAGACTGGTCAATCAGGACCGCTTCTCCGGCCCCTCTGCTGAGCGCTTCCAGCCCCATGGCTCCTGTACCGGAAAAGATATCCAGCACCTTTGTATCTACCAGGCCTACATTGGCAAGCACATTGAAAATGCTTTCCCTGATTCTTCCCAAAGTCGGCCTCGTACTGAGCCCCTGCGGCGCATGGAGGACGATTCCTCTTGCACTTCCTCCAATGATTCTTATCATATCGCTCTTCCCATGTATTATACTTTACCCCACCTATTTTATCAAGAATGGGCCTATACGCCATAGTTGTATTATACCATAGAGCCGGCCCGCATGGCCTGCTGTGCTATAAAAAAACGGCATGTCTGCCGTTTCCTCTGCTACAGATTCAATTCACTCCCCGGAAGGGACACTTCAGTCTCCGCTTTTTTTGCCCGGGACATGAGATGTTCCAGCGATTCCATCGGGGTGTAATCCCCGCGGAGCACATGGTAGACTTCGCTGGTAATGGGCATGCGGATGTTTTCCCTTTCTGCGATGTCATGGACAATGCCGGCGGTGCGGATCCCTTCCACCACCATTTTGGTACCGGAAACGATTTCGTCAGCAGTCTTTCCCTGGGCGAGGAGCAGTCCCGCGCTGTGATTGCGGCTGTGCTGGCTCGTGCAGGTCACCACCAGGTCCCCCATGCCGGAGAGGCCGAAAAAGGTGCTCATTTTCGCCCCGAAATGGGTGCCGAACCGGGTCATTTCCACAAGGCCCCGGGTCATGAGGGCTGCCCGGCTGTTGTCACCCAGGCCCAGCCCGTCGATGACGCCGCAGGCGAGGGCAATAATATTTTTCAAGGCGCCGCCGTATTCCACACCGATGATGTCATCGCTCCGGTACACCCGGAACACAGGACCCATGTAAATGTCCTGCACCAGCTGCACCGCTTCAGGCACACGGGACGCGGCCACCGTCGCCGCCGGCAGGCCCCGGCCCACTTCTTCCGCGTGGTTCGGTCCGGAGAGCGCCACAATCCGGTCTGTCACAAGAGAGAGCTTCTCTTCTACCACCTGGGAGAGACGGAGGCCGCCATGGGAGGCGAGCCCTTTGGACGCGCACACTACGACCGCCCCTTTCTGAAGCCATGGCGCGATCGCCGCGGCTGTGTCTTCCACCGCCATGGACGGGGTGCATAGGATACAGCACGCCGCGCCGGACACGGCTTCTTCCAGGTCACTCGTAATGGTTACTGACGAAGGAATGACGACCCCTGGAAGGTAGGCTTCATTCACCCGCGTTTCTCTGAGACGGGCGGCGGTATCGGGATTCCGGCAGTACAGCCATACATCAGGATTCCTTCCGGCCAGGAGCAGGACCATCGCCGTGCCCCAGCCGCCGGCACCGATCATTGTAATTTTCACAGGATCACCTCTTCGTATGGGAAATTTTCTTTTCTTCGCCCCGCAGGAGGCGTCCAATATTGTCTTTGTGCTTGGCAATGACGATGAGCGCCGCTGCCGCCGCGAAAA
>CAUBUJ010000212.1 GCA_958439155.1 uncultured Veillonellaceae bacterium | reverse complement strand
ATCATGACTTTTTCAATACCTATCTATTTGTTGCATTTCATCTTACCATCAACCACTTTTATTTTTCATCTGATGCAGTGATCTTTTATACGTCCGGTCGAGATGACGCATATCTCGGCTTGTACATTGAAGGGAGTCTTCCTGTTTTCGCTGCGGGCTGACGGCTGAAAGTTGATGGCTCTGCGAGGCGGCGAAGCCGCGTATAAAAAGTTTTTCCTCCTTCCTCTTCAGACTTCTGTCTCCAGACTTCAGACTCCGCGCCAATGATGCACCAACTGACCTCAGACCCCAGATCCCAGACCTTAGACCCCGCCCCCACGATGCGCCTGCGCCTTGGGGTCACGTTGTATCCTTTTCCTTTGTCCATTCCTCTTCTTGTAAGTCATACGGCAATGCTGTTACAATAATAAGTACATGAGAAAAGATAGATAGATTTCAGCTGCAGCTGAAGGGGGACTTGGTATGGATGATTTAGTGGTGGTAGACTGCCAGTATGATTTTATTGATGGGACTCTTGCCTGCGCTCATGCGCGGGAAGCGGTGCGGTACCTGGTGGATTTTATCAATGATCATGATGTGCGCGTGCTCTATACGTCGGACTGGCATTCGCCGCAGAATGGGTCTTTCGAGAAGAACGGCGGCATTTGGCCGGTGCACTGCGTAGCCGGGACCCATGGGGCGGAGATCGCCCAGGAGTTCACGCAGGATGTGGAGAATGAAGCGGAGCGTCCGTCAGAGGAGAACCGTTTCCTCAAAGGGAAGGATGACAAGGTGGAGGAATATTCCGCTTTTGCCGGAGAAAACAGCCGCGGCGAACGCCTGGGGGATGTGGTGAGCCGCCATGTGTATGTGGGGGGCATCGCATCGGAGTACTGCGTCCGGGAGACGGTGCTGGCGCTGAAAGAGGCAGGGCATGTGGTGTCTCTTCTCGTGCCGGGCCTTGGCTATGTGAAGAAAGAAGATCATGAGAAGAATCTGGAGGATCTCCGCCAGCTCGGTGTTCTTCTTATTGAGAAATAATGGATACTGTCAAAGATTTAGGGGAATTTGGCTGCATTGACCGGATCGCGCAGGATCTCATTTTCCGTCCGGATGGGGTGAAGACAGGCGCCGGGGATGATGGGGCGGTGTATACTGCGCCGGAAGGGATGGACCAGGTCATTTCTACCGATACCATGGTGGAAGGCATTCATTTCACGAAGGAAACCATGAGCGCGTCCGACGTGGGATGGAAATTGGGGTGCGCCAATTTCAGCGACATGGCCGCCATGGGCGCTGAGCCCCGGCAGATGGTCATTTCCGCCTCACTCCCGGAAGATCTGCCCATTTCCTGGCTCACAGCCTGCTACGACGGACTCCGGGATATCTGCCGCCGGTATGGCGTGAATGTACTCGGCGGGGATATGACCGGGTCGAAGCAGGGCGTGGTCCTCACGGCCGCCGTGGTAGGTGTGGTGCCTGCAGGAGCGGCGGTGCTCCGGAGCGGCGCCCGCCCTGGCGACGTGGTGGGGCTCACCGGGCCTCTTGGAGGAAGCGCGGCAGGGCTTGCGGCGATTCTCCGGGGGGAGGAAGACCAGTGGCCCCTTCTCGCGGAGCGCCACCAGCGGCCCCTTCCCCGCATCGAGGCGGGAAACATCCTCCGGGAGCTTGGCGCCCATGCCCTCGATGATATCACCGACGGGCTGGCCGAAGAATCTTATGAAATTGCCGTCGCAAGCGGCATGGATCTGGTGATTGACCAGGAAGCGGTGCCCCTGTCGGCAGAGACGCGGCGGGCCGCGGAGACATTCGGCGCGGATGCGCTCCATTGGGCCCTCACCGGCGGCGAGGATTATGAGCTTCTCTTCACCGCGGCTCCGGCTGTGATGGAGAAGATCAGCGCCGCCCTTCCGGTGACGGCCATCGGAGAGGTGAAAGGGCCCGGCGGCGCGGTCTATATGCGGCGTCGCGGCGGAGTGAAGAAGCTCCCCCGCAATGGGTATGACCATTTCCGGCGGGAACGGAAGGAATGAATTGGGGAAGGATTCCCATTTTTGATAAAGGAGAAACGCTATGTATACGCTGGTCGTGATCAGACATGGAGAAAGCGAATGGAATCAGAAGAATCTTTTCTGCGGGTGGACCGATGTGGATCTCACGGAGAATGGATTCGATGAAGCGAGGAGAGCGGGAGCGCTTTTGAAAGAGAATGGGTACCATTTTGATCTGTGCTATACTTCTGTATTGAAGCGGGCTATTCATACGGCGTATACCGTGCTGGATGAAATGGATCTCACCTGGATTCCGGTGATTAAGAATTACCACCTCAATGAACGCCATTACGGCGCGCTCCAGGGGCTGAACAAGAAGGAAACCACCGCGAAGTACGGCGAAGAGCAGGTCCATCTCTGGCGGAGAAGCTACGATGTGCGTCCGCCGGCGCTCGCTGCGGACGACCCGAGAAATCCGGTGTTTCTGCCGCCTTACCAGGAAGAGGTGAAAGCAGGCATCGCCCTGCCTCTCACGGAATGTCTGAAGGATACGGTAGCCCGGGTGGCGCCGTATTTTGAGGAAGTGATCCGGCCCCAGATGGAAGCGGGGAAACAGGTGCTCATCGCGGCGCACGGCAATTCCATCCGGGCGCTCATGAAGCATCTGGAAGGTACGTCCAATGAGGAAATCGCCGGCGTCAATGTGCCGACAGCGATCCCGCGGGTGTACCATCTGAATGAGGATTTTACCGTTCATGATGCGTCGTACCTGGGCGACCAGGAAGCGATCCGCGCCAAGATTGAAGCGGTGAAGGCGCAGAGCGCGGCGAAAAAAGGCTGAGCCTGTGGAAAAGGAAAGCCTGGAGGCCCCGCCGGGCCTGGCATATCGGGCACAGCGCGTTCCTTTTGGCGGAAGCATGAAATCTTTCTCAAGGCTTGATGGAGGAGGCAGTATTTTGAATTTGGATGGACTCACGCCGGGAGCGGCGCTCCTCATGGAAGGCGGCGCCA
>CAUBUJ010000211.1 GCA_958439155.1 uncultured Veillonellaceae bacterium | reverse complement strand
GTGACGATGTATTCGTATTCCCCTGCGGCGTCAGCCCGGCCGGTGGCGACGAGGTTGAGCGTTTCCGCCGAGCCTTTGTCGGTGTAGATCACGTTGATCTTCGGATCGGCGGTTTCATTGAACTGTTTCACATAGTCATTGAATTCCGAATTGGTTGTGACCGCCACGGTCTTTCCTTTCAGGTCATTCAGTGACTTGATGCCGCTCACCTCTTTCACCACGAGCTTGCGCACGCTGTAGTTGTTGAGCTCTTTCGGGAAAATGTATTTCTTCTCCCGCGCCGGGGATTTCCGCATCTGGTTGGCGATGAGATCCACCTGGCCCGCGTCCATTGCGACGAACGCCGCATCGGTTGCCATGGATTTGAATTCAAAATGAAGCTTCGGGTTCCGCTTCTCGATTTCTTTCAGAATTTCCACATCATAGCCGGTAAGATTTCCTTTGTCATCGGCGTAGGAGAAGGGCTTCGCCGTGCCGCGGGTGGCCACCACATAGGTCTTTGCTCCCGCCGCGGCGCCGCTTGTCTCATCGCCGCATCCTGCCGCGGCAAGGGCTGTGCCGATGGCGATCACCGCTGCCGCTGCTGTCCAAAATGTTTTCCAATTCATCATTTGCCTCCGCTTGTTACTTGCTGCTTTTTACTTTGCCTCCGCAGGCTTTTCCGTATAGTCTGCGAAGAGATATTTTTCAGATAGTTTTTTCAGTGTCCCGTCGGCGCGCATCGCCGCTACCTGTTTGTCGATCTTGTCGATCGCCGGCTGGAGGGACGGGTCCTTCCGGAAGAGATAATGCGTTGTGAAGACCCGGAGCACCGGTCCCACCACTTTCAGGGGAAGCTTCTGCTCATCGATGGCCACTTTCGCGATGTACACATACTCACCGGTGGCATCCGCCCGGCCGGTGGCGACCATGTTCAGATTTTCCACCGACCCTTTGTCGGAATAGACCGCTTCAATCGGGGGATTGGCGGTTTTATTGAATTCCTCCACAATCTGTTTCATGTCGCCGTTGGTGGTGACCATCACTTTCTTCCCTTTCAGATCGTCCAGGGACTGGATATCATCCCGGTCCTTCCGCACCACCAGTTTCCGCACGGTGTAGTTGTTGATTTCCTTCGTGTAGAGATATTTCTGGTCCCGCGCGGGAGTGTGGCGCATCTGGTTGGCGATGAGGTCGACCTGGTTCGAGTCCATCGCGACGAACGCCGCGTCCACCGCCATGGCTTTGAATTCGAAATGAAGGGACGGGTCCCGCTTTTCCACTTCTTTCAGAATTTCAATTTCATAGCCGGTGAGATTGCCGTTATCGTCAGTATAGGAGAAAGGTTTTGCCGTGCCCCTCGTAGCGACCACCAGGTTCTGCACGGCTGCCCCGCTCTTGGCGGCGGTGTCATTGGAAGATCCGCAGCCCGCAAGGAGTATGCCTGTCGCTGCCAGCGCCGCCAGGGCCGACGCTTTCAGAAGAGTTCCTAATTTCATAGAGGCCTCCTTTATTTTCCAAATTTCTCTGCCCGATCGTTCGGCTCGAGCCACCGGCTGTCATCCGGTCCCTTCGGCATGAGCCGGGGGAAATCTTTGAACGGCGTATGGTCGACGTAGTAGAACCGCTTCCGCATGGAATCGAAATCGGTGTTATTTCCAAAAGCAGGAATGGAATAGAGGTCCTTCGCGTAATTCCAGAGATTCGGATAATCCACGAGGCGCTTCTTATTGACGAAGTATTTCTGGTAAAACACCAGGTCGAACCGGGAGAGCGTCACGAAGAGGCGGATATCCGGATCGGTCACGGTGTCCCCCATGAGGAAGCGCCGCTTGGAGAGACGGTCTTCCAGCCAGTCGAGACGGTTGAAGACCAGGTCATAGTAATGCTCGTATTCTTCCTGGCTCGTCACCATGGCAGCCAGGTTCACCGCCAGATTCACATCCATGTAAATCACCGCGTTCAGCGCGTCAATATCGGCGCGGAGCGCTTCCGGATAGATATCCGGCGCAGCAGGATTGATATATTTCTTCCACCCAAGGGCCAGATCTGTCGTGAGGGTGTGGTAATCATTATTGACGACCGCTCCGGTCTTCACATCTACCAGAGCGGGGACTGTCGCCCGCTGGTCATACCCCGGATCGCCCTTCTTGTATGCCTCCATGAGGGAGTGGATTTTGAGGACCGGGTCCACACCCTCCGGATCGAGGGTGAAGTACCAGCCGCCCACCACGCCGGCCGGGCGGAGGGGATCTACCACGCCTTTGGAAATGACCTTATCCAGGCCGAGAAGATCAATGGCGATGGCTACCCGGTTCGCCCAGGGGCAGTGCTTCGACCAGATGAGGCGGTACCGGCCGGGCTCCACAGGAAGCTCCCCTTCGCCGTCACCGAAGATTGCGGTGAACTGGGGCTCTTCCGGATCGGCGTACTTCCGGCGGCGGTTGAAATTGGACGCGTCGCCGCCGCTCTCATATTCTTTCTGTACCGTATTCGCCCGGGGATTGCTCGACTGGAATACGGAAAAATCGATAGGGCAAGCGTTCATCGCCCGCTGTACTTTGATGTGGCTGAATGCTTCCCGAATGGTTGGATCCTTAATGCTGCTCATAATGAATTGCCTCCGCTGTATAAAAAATCAGGCTCCCATCCCTGGAGATAATCCCCATGGGACGAGAGCCTGATCGTGTTTCCACCCATTTTCGCCGGCATATCGCTATGCGGGCCTCTTCCGGTACAGCATGGAAATGGGAAGTTGAGAGTTGAGAGTTTAGAGTTTAGAGTTATGAGTTTAGAGGGGCGGATAGCCGCTTCCAATCTTATAGGCGGCTATCTTCTTACTTGCGGCGGAGCCGCACTGCCAGGCAGAATATGAATTCCGCCGCAGGCGGCACCTTCCCTCTAAACTCTCAACTTGTAACTCTAAACTTTCCCTCCTAAACAAAAAGACTCCCATCCTGTCAAGGACGAGAGTCTCGTGTTTCCACCTTATTTCGTCCGCCC
>CAUBUJ010000210.1 GCA_958439155.1 uncultured Veillonellaceae bacterium | reverse complement strand
ATTTTCCGAAAGCGACCGGATACGCGCGCCCTGCCGCCGTACTTGCTGTAAGAATTCTTTGACGTCCATCCATTTCCCCTTTCCATACCCATCCCTATGCAGGCTATTTCCCGAGAAGGTAAATCACAGCGAAGAGCAGCACCGCATCCGCAGCGAGGCTCATGTACACCATGAGACGCAGGTCTTCCACGTCTTCCAGATCGAATCTAACTTCTCTCAGCCTCCGGTTCATCACTTCCTCAGCCTGTCTCACGTCCCGGATATGTTCCTCCTGCCGGTCTAACCGTTTCCCGAGAGCGAGAGCCGCGCCAAATGCATTATCCGCCCCGTCCTGCGCCGTCTCTGCTTTCATTTGCAGTGTTGCGTTGATCCGTTTCTGCGCTTCCAGCTTTCTGGTATGGATGCCGAGCCAGTTTTCTATCTGCGCCTTTCTCATTCCCGGGTCATTCTCTTGTGTATTAAAAAGCTTATTCAGTCGATCCATCATTTTCCCTTCTCTCCCGGCCGATACCTGCTGCATGCCTTTGAGAAATCGGCGCAGCAGTATAGGTCGTCCTCTTTCGCCCCTGCCTGCCATGCCAGGAAATGCTCTCCCCGGAGACACCGGCGGCAGGTCTTCTCCCGGCAGTTGCTCATACAGAAGCACATGTCAAAACTGCCGCCGGGGTAATCTTTGATGTAGTAGTCCATTCTATACCTCCTGTGGGCTAGCAAGGATTTCTTGTGAGTTCCTCAGAACTTCCCCGGAACTTCTCCGCATTTTCTCTTTTTCCTTCCGCCGCTTGGTGTCTGCCGCCACCCGTTCTCTATGTACCTCTGGTCTGCACTTCGGGCAATACTTCGCTCTGCTTCCAGATGAGAGGAAAACACCGCCGCACCGTTCGCACCGGCATTCTCTCTTTTTCTTCTGTTTCCACCGGGCCGCCGGTGCTTCCTTGTACACAATGCCCTTTTCCTTCTCGTCAGCTTCAAAGCATTGGATACAGCAGTGCTTCTCGCCCCAATGCGGCTGGAAGCGTTTCCCGCACCACAGGCATACCCGCTCACTCATCGCGCAGATTGGGCAATGCCGCCTTTACCGGCTCGATCTGATCGTAGGGGAAGCGTTTGATACTGTCGCCAAAATCAAGAGTGATCCGGCCTGTTTCAAAATCTACCTCAACCGGGGTCCCGCGCTTTCCAACAAATCCCCATCCACCCACCACTTCGAACTGCTCTCCAGCGTAGAAAATGTGATCGTCAAATTCCTTTCTTGTCATGTTCATCATCCTCCTCTACCGGCACATGGATTTCCAACTTTTATAGTCCATAAGTTCTCGCCCAAGAAACTTTGTTTTACTTAAATCATCGACGTTTACCTGTACTATTTGGGGGACGCCCTCATTAACGGGGCACTTTGCTAAAAGCCTCCACCATGCAAAGTTGGCTTTCATGATTACATTCCCATCATCATTTGACGGTCTTTTTAAGTCCCATATTTCAATAAATCTACCACTATATGAATAAGTGCCGAATTTGATGTTAACGTTCAATTTTTGCAAAAGGCCTATTTGCTCTGAAATTCGGCCTATTTCTATTCCCCAATCGTTCACAGTCCCCCGCCAATCCTCATAGTCAATAGTAGTTATTCTGATTGGCTGGTGGTTGTTTCCCATCGTCATGAATTTAAAAAAGAAAAATTGTAACCATTTTTGCTCCGCTGTATTCTTTGCTTCCGGAAGTAAGAATACGGAGCAAATAAATTTTCTCTTTTCATCAATTTGGATTTCTACTTCTGGGTTAGCCCAGCATCCACAAACCTCCATATTGTCAGGCACCCACGAAAACCACAAATCTCTAAGCCTGTCTCCCGTCATTCTTATCATCCTCTCCGATCATGCGGTCAATGTACCACCGCGCCTTTTTCAGATCTTCCACTCCGCCTTTGTACTTCCAACGCCACAGGTACTTCATGGCATTCCCTGTGCAGAAGGCTTCTTCCCCTTGCAGGTCTTCCACCACTGCCCGGATCGCGTCGATACATTCCACGCCGCCGTGTTTGTAATACGCCGGGTTTGTTGGATCACTCATGGCCGTCCTCCTCTCCGCTGTACTTCGCACGCAGCTCCAGGCATAAGGCCTTCCATGAAAGATCATGCAGCATGTCCGCTGCCACTTTGAGTTGAACCGCTGCCGCTTGGAGATTCTCCGGATTGTTTCCTTTCGCAAGTTCATGGCTTGCATCGCGGATTCCTGTACGGGCGTCAGTCACATCCATTCCCAGCTGCGCCACGTCATCGATGAGCCGCATATATTCCTGCTCTTTCATTTCCATACCTCATGCTTCGGCTCTGCCCGGAGCCCGCCGCAAAGGATCTTGATTTGTCCCAGATCACCAGTGATGTGCAGCGCGAGCTTTTCCATCTCTCTGAGCTTTCCCGTCATTTCAATCCCCGGAATGGCTTTGATCTCTGTCCGGATACTGTGTTTCAGATTGTCCAGCGCTTCCTCTACGTCCTCTACGTCAAGCATAATTTCCAGCGCCATGCGGTTTTTCTCTTCCCGGGCGTCCCGCACGTCCTTCGTGGTGATGTTGATTTTGCTTTCTTCCTTCATAGATCCCATGCCTCTTCCTCTCCGATCGGCTCCGGTTTCTCCATCAGGTCCACCTTCTGGGCGCCGATCCGGTGGCGCATCCATGTGAGGACTCTTGCTTGCGCCGCGAGGCGGTCTTCCAGAATGAATAAGGCGTCTTCCACTTTGTCCAGGTCGTCCGCCGTCTGGGCCTGCTCCATCTGCGCCATGAGGCGGGAGAATTCTTTCGGCAGACATTCCACCAGCACCGTCCGCACGTGCCCGATCTGGGTGATCTTCTCGCCGCCGATGATGCCGGAAGCGGCGTACCGGCTCGCCATGGTCCTCTCCGGCTGTTTGTGCCGCTCTTTCATCCACTTATTCCGCATCCGCTGCCTCCAATCTAATTTCTACCCTTGGATTTTCCCGATCTACACGCACATCAAC
>CAUBUJ010000209.1 GCA_958439155.1 uncultured Veillonellaceae bacterium | reverse complement strand
ATCATGTATAATCAGAAATGACATAATAAAGGAAATGAATGGACTGCTCCCTGCAGGGCGGGCATGATTTTCCCAGATCAGGTGACAGAATGGAACGGATAACGAGCGCTGCCAACCGGTGGGTCAAACTGGCGGGGCAGCTGAAAATAAAGAAATACAGAGACAGAGAAGGGCGCTTCCTCATGGAAGGGGTGCGGAGCGGAGAAGACGCTGCTGCCCAGGGCCGGCGCGGCGCGGTGTGCTTCGTCACGGAAGCGGCGCTCCAGAGCAGGCGGGTACAGCGGATCCTCGATGCAGCAAAGAATCTGGGGTGGCTGCCCCTTCTTGTGGAAGAGCCGCTTATGAAAAAAATTTCCGGCACGGAACATGGCCAGGGAATGGTGTGCCTCTTCCAGAAAGAGGTACGCCCCCTGCCGGCGCCCGGCGTCATGCACGGGCGGTATGTACTGCTTGACGGCGTGCAGGATCCGGGCAATATGGGCACCATCCTCCGCACGGCTGCCGCTGCGGGATGCGCCGGTGTATTTCTCCTCGAAGGGTGCACCGATCCTTACGCGGAAAAAGCGGTGCGCAGTTCCATGGGGAGCATTCTCCGCATTCCCGTATATGACCATGTCACGGTGGAAGCGGTCAGGGCCATGGCAGAGGAAGGGATCTTTGTTGCCGGTACCGCCCTTGAAGGCGGTGTGCCTTACCGGGATGTGCTGCTGCCGGAAACAGCAGTGATCGCTTTCGGCAATGAAGGGCAGGGCATCTCTCCGGAGGTGCTCGCCCTCTGCGGGAAGAAACTTTTTATTCCCATGGCAGGCACAGTGGAATCTTTAAATGTGGCGGCCAGCGCGGCGGTTATTTTGTTTCATTACAAGAAAGACTGAGCAAGGCGCCTCTTCCGGAAGCAGGGACGGGGCAGGCTCGTATAACATATTCCGTCATCTCCCAGGGAGAGGGCGTTCTTATAGAGAAGGACAACAATGAATAAAGGAAATAAACAGTTTTACCTGGTGGATTTCAGTATTCTCCCTTCGGCGATCAAAAAAACGATCCGCGCGAAGGAGCTCTTGAAAAATGGGACGGCTGAGACGATCAACGCGGCAGTGCAGCAGACCGGAATCAGCCGGAGCGCTTATTACAAGTACAAAGACCATGTGGCGCCGGCCCATGATGATTCCATGGACGGTACAGCCACGCTTTTTGTGATTATGCAGAATGATCCTTCTGTGGTGAGCAAGATTCTCCGCCGTCTTGGACGGGAAAATCTGGAGATTCTCATGCTGAACCGGGGCATTCCCGTGCGGAAGCGGACCACTATGAGCATATCCATCCGCATGACAGACCGGCAGATTTCCCTGCAGGATCTCATCGAGGAAATTGAATCGGTGAAAGGTGTTAGGAAAGTAGATGTATTGGGAGAGGATTAAAAGATGAAGGAAATCAACATTGCGCTTCTCGGATTCGGTACAGTAGGGAGCGGCGTCGCGGAAACGCTCCGCATGAACAGGGAATTTATCGAGCAGCAGCTCGGCAGCAAAGTGCATCTGAAAACGGTGCTGGTCCGTCATCCCGGCAATTATCAGGAGGAAGAACTCCTCGAAGGGGTGCATCTCACCACGGATTTTGAGGAAGTGGTCAATGATCCGGATATCCAGATCGTCATCGAAGTGATGGGCGGCATTCATCCGGCGAAGGAATACATTTACCAGGCCCTCCAGAAAGGGAAAAACGTGGTCAGCGCCAATAAGGACGTAGTCGCCCTCTACGGCCCGGACATCATTCAGACGGCCATTATGAACCATGTGAATTTCAGCTGCGAAGCCAGCGTCGGCGGCGGCATTCCCATTCTGCAGCCGCTTCATGATTCCCTCGCGGCCAACCGGATCGACAAGATCATCGGCATCGTGAACGGTACCACCAACTATATCCTCTCCAGCATGACCGATACAGGGGAGTCCTATGAAAAAGCGCTGAAAGAAGCGCAGGCCAAGGGCTTTGCCGAGTCTGATCCCACCAATGACGTGTGCGGCTATGACGCGGCGAGAAAACTGGCGATCCTCGCGGCGATCGGCTTCCGGGCAAATGTCACCTTCGATGACGTTCTCGTGGAGGGCATCCAGAAGATCACCCAGGAAGATGTGACCTATGCCCGGGATATGGGCTATGTGATCAAGCTCCTCGCTGTGGCGCTCCGCCAGGAAAGCGGCGTCTCCCTCAATGTGTATCCCGCTTTTGTGCCGGAAGACCATCCTCTCGCGTCGGTGAAAGGATCGTACAACGCGATTTACGTCACAGGGAACGCCGTGGAAGACGTGATGTTCTACGGCCGCGGCGCCGGGTCTCTCCCCACGGCAAGCGCCGTCATGGGGGATGTAATCAGCACGGCCAAACATATCTGCAACGGCTCCACCGGCACGGGCATGATTTTGACTGATACCCGGCGGATTCCTTTCTATTCGTCGCTCAAGCTGAAAGATTCCTATTATTTCCGCCTCATTGTGAGCGATGAGACCGGCGTGCTCGCGTCGATCGCCAAAATTTTCAGCGACAACGATATCAGCATCAATGAAGTGGTGCAGAAACGGCGTTTTGAGAAGTATGCCGAACTGATGCTCATTGTGGAAAAGGCGCCGCGGGAAAATATTATCAATGTGGAAAAAGCGCTGGAAAAACTGCCTTGCATGAAGGAAGTCGCCAATGTGGTGCGGGTCATGGATCATGAAAACAAATAAAACATATAAAGTAGCGGTGCCGGCGACGACCGCCAATATCGGCAGCGGTTTCGATGTGCTCGGCCTGTCCCTGTCGCTCTATAATGAAGTGCATTTCACTCCCGATGAAAACAGACATTTCCCTGATTTTACGGTCACTGCCGAAGGGGAAGGGGTGGACCAGATCCCCGAGGGGAAAGACAATGTAATCATCCAGGCGATGGCGCAGACCGCGCGGAAAGTGGGAATGGCCCTCCCAGGCGGTCATATGCACCTGGTGAACCGCATTCCCTTTGCCCGGG
>CAUBUJ010000208.1 GCA_958439155.1 uncultured Veillonellaceae bacterium | reverse complement strand
GTTTCTTTTTGTTTGGACAAAAAGAAATGGGTGGAATGACAATGGACTCCTATTCAAAATACAGAAATATGGGAAAAAGCCTGGACGGCGTCTGAGTCCTACCAAAAATTCCGCCGCAGGCGGCACCACATTCTGCCGTGAGTCTGTAGACTTGGCCGCCTTGCACCTGAGATCTACCCTAAAGGGGACCCGCGAGGGGTACTCTCCGCTTCGCTCGAGGGAGCACGGCTTCCACTCCTCACATCATTGTCTGTTCCCAGTTATAAACATATTGATGAATATACGACCGGTCCCGATGACGCCCATTTCGGTGAAAAGCGCAGAGACCGGGTGCGCCGCGGGAAAAGTCTGGAGTCTGAAGAGGAAATAGGAAAAGCTGTATACATGCGGCTCCGCTGTTGAAAGATAGGAACGTCCGGTTATAGACAGGTCATCGGAAAAGCAGCAGGGGTTTCCAAAAAACACAAAAGTACGCGCAGAGCAGGGACTTTGACCTGTTCTATGCGTACTTTTGTGATATTCCTTCCTGATCAGCGGAATGCGTCGAAGAGAATTTCTACGAAGCGGTTCGCATCTGCGTTCAAAGCGACTTTCGCGGTGATGGGGGCGGATCCTTTTTTTGTATTATGGAAATCGGCAACCATCCGGCCGTCACAGGGGCCGGGGGTAGTATTAATATCTACGTTTGCGTCAGCCAGTTCGGTAATGACCGAAGGGTCAATGACATACGCTACGGCGAGAGCGTCATGAATGGGGGCACGGTCGTTATCATACCGGTATAGAATCACAGAAGCGGCCGTGCCGGCTGTATGGCGGAGCGCATAATTATGGGGCGTCACATCATTGACTTTCAGACTGTCAATGCGGAGCTGCACCATATGGGAAGCAAAGAGTGCTTCCGGAGTTTTCAACGCGGCCAGTTCCTGATTCTGCCTTTCCGTGATGCATGCGCGCCAGGTCGCATCGAGGGGAAGGATGATTTTAGGGACGGAAGAATCCATCACGATTTTGGCGGCTTCCGGGTCCGCATAAAAATTAAACTCTGCCGACGGGCTGGCATTGGCACCGGTATGAGCACCGCCCATAATGACAAGTTCTTTAATCTTTTCCTGAATACGAGGCTCGAGACGCAGCGCCATGGCGATATTGGTCAGAGGACCTACCGCAGCAACGGTGATATCCCCATCAGATTCCATGAGCTTTTGTACAAGGTACCATACAGCATGTTCCGGCTGCACTTTGATCCTGGCTTCAGGAAGGGGAAGAAAATCTCCGTGGCAGTCCTGTCTTGTGACTCTCGGAAGATCAGGCTTTCGTCCTGGTACATCATTGCAGATGATGGGCTTTTCACATCCTTTGTACACAGGGGTATCCGCATGCATAAACTGGATGACTCGGAGCGCATTTTCCGTAGTTTTCGGAAGGATGCGATTTCCATTGACCGTTGTAACTCCCAAAAGATCAATCATAGGAGATTTGAGAGCGAGCATGATCGCAATGGCATCATCTGAGCCAGGGTCACAGTCGAGAATGAGTTTCTTTTTCGTCATAGCATATCCTTTCATAGTAAAGAATGGGCTTACATGGTGAAGAAGTAGGAAGCGCCCAGATTGACCAGAAGCATGATAAAGAGGAGCGGCGCTGTCCGGCGGGCCAGAGCCATGGGAGAAATTCCAGCAGTTCCGGCAATCGCGATCAGCGCGCCGCATACCGGGGAAGAAGCGCGGCCTATGGAGGTAGCCAGTTCCATAGGAAGGAGCAGGGACAATGTAGGAACGCCAAGCTTTGCCGCAATGGCCGGCGTCAATGGACCAAAAGCGAAGAAAGGTGCCGCACCGCTGCCCATGATCACAGCGAAAAGATAGGTAATGCCTGTGAGAATGACCATTACGAGGAAGACCGCCCCGTCCATGTCGGAGATCATATTGGTAAAAATGGTAATTCCGCCGAGAATCTTGATCCCCTGCGCAAAGACCGACGCGGAAATGATGATGGAAACAACAGATACAAAAACGCCGGCCATCCCTTGCAGAATGATCGTTACATCACCAGGAATAGCGCTCCTGTCTTTTCTGCGAAGAAATTCCAGAGCGAAAGTGACAGCAAAACCAATAAAATTGGCGGAAATGACATCAATTTTGGTGGAAGGAATGAAATAATCGGCAAAGACAATGACGAGCGGAATGAGAGGAAGAACTGTATAATACAGCGGCACAGGAGGATTCTTGACTGTTTCTGCGGCAGGTACGGCATGGCCCGCAGAAGCATTGATTTTCTCATCGCGCTTATCCATGAAGCGATAATAAAAGGGAATGAGCACTGCCGTTACAAGAACGATACACATCACCACTTTGGACTGGTATTGGAGAAAGAGATCGACTACATCCATATTGGCTGTGGAGGACATAAAAAGTGTACTTCCATCATTGGGGCCGTAATCGAGGCAGAGGAGCGCCAGCGTTGACGCGGCGGTGATAGGACGGATGCCGAGCGCTGTTAATACAGGAAATACCGTAGCCAGCATAAGCACTGCCAGACTGGCCTGACTGGTCAGAACCAGCTTGAGACACATGCCAATCAGGAAAAAAGCAGTCAGAATCGCATATTTACTGCGAATGCCCCCTAAAACTCTGGTGGAAATGTACGCCAGCTTTGTAGAAGCCTGAATGTGCTTCATATATGTGGCATACCCGGTAACGACCATGATCAGAGCGCCAATCCCGGCCGCGCTGGATTTGAAGCTCTGCGTAATATATCCAAAGGCATCAAGAAATACATTTCCCAGTGAACCTTTCGCTAAAATCGGAGTGCCGGTGAGAAGGCTTGCGGAAATTAAAATAAAAAGCCCGGAAGCAAAGAACACGAAAATGGCATTGACTTTCTTCAAAATCAGCAGAGCAACAATCAGGGAAAATAAAACGGTAAGAAAGATCAGGAAAAGACTGTACATTGGATTCTCCTTTATAACAAGCTTCATTATCCAGTAGAATTACATTATATCATAT
>CAUBUJ010000207.1 GCA_958439155.1 uncultured Veillonellaceae bacterium | reverse complement strand
AGATCCACGCAGAACGCATCCAGGAGCAGTTCCTTTGTTTCAAAGTGATTATAAAAAGTGCTCCGCCCAATATCCGCCTCGGCGATGAGATCCTTTACGGTGATTTTGTCGAAACTTTTCTTTGCCATGAGCCGGCGCAGCGCACGGAAGATAGCCAGCTTTGTCTTCTTTTGTCTCCGATCGATCATTTGTACAATTTCTCCGAAATGTCCAATATAGGACATTTGACGACCACTGATTCTTACTATACCCCCAGGGGGTATATATACTATGTAGTGTAAGAAAAAGAAAGGAAATCGTCAAGGAGGAAGAACTCATGAAAATACAATGGCATTGCTGGATCAATGAAAGAAATGGGCTCATCGCAGGGGGAGTACTCCTCGCGGCGGGCTTCTTCGGGGAAGGGCGGCTGCCGGGATGGATGCCCGACCCTTCTTGGGGGACGGTACTGCTCTGCGGATTCCCTATTTTCAGGGAAGCTTTGAAAATAGCTCTTTCCAGCCGGGGCATGGCGCGGATCTCGTCAGCGCTTCTGGTGAGCCTGGCTATTCTCGCGTCCATCGGGATCGGGGATCTCTTTGCTGCTGGCGAAGTGGCCTTCATTATGGGGCTCGGAGAAATTCTGGAGGATAAAACAAGAGAAAGAGCGCGGCGCGGCTTGAAAGCGCTGCTCACTCTCGCTCCCGGTGTGGGCCGTCTCGTGAAAGATGGGGAAGAAATTCTGATTCCTGCCGCATCCATTGCCAAAGGCGACCGGATCCGGGTGAAGCCTGGGGAGAAGATCCCTGTGGACGGCACCATTCTTACCGGGGAAACTTCTGTGGACCAGTCCGTCCTCACTGGGGAATCCCTGCCGGTGGATAAAGCGCCGGGGGATCCCGTGTTCTGCGGGACAGTGAACCGTTTCGGCGCGATCGATATGGAAGCGACCCGGGTCGGAGAAGAAGGGTCGCTTGCCCGGCTCATCGCTCTCGTGAAATCAGCGGAAAGCCGGCAGGCGCCGATCCAGCGCGTCGCTGACCGGTGGGCGAGCCGGCTCGTACCGGCAGCACTTCTCACCGCGGCAGCCGTGTGGGCTGTGACCGGTGAAGTGGTCCGGGCGGTGACCGTACTGGTTGTCTTCTGCCCCTGTGCCCTCGTCCTGGCAACGCCCACCGCCATCATGGCCGCGATCGGCCAGGCCGCGCGGAAAGGGGTTATGATCAAATCTGGGGAAGCGCTGGAAAAAATGAACGATGTGGATACCGTGGCTTTCGATAAAACAGGGACCATCACCGAAGGACGTCTCTCTGTATGCGCGGTGATTCCTCTCCGTCCAAGTCTCACGAGAGAAGCGCTTCTCGCCAGCGCCGCCATGGGGGAATGCCGCAGCGAGCATCCCCTGGCCCGGGCCGTCATGGCCGCGGTGGAGAAAGAACACATTTCCTATGAAGAGCCGGATATTTTCCGCATGACCGCCGGCCGGGGCATCTGTGCGGTAAAGGGAGAGACCGCGGTCTACTGCGGCAATGAAAGCTATTTCAAAGACAATGCGTTCTCACTGAAGGAAGCAGCGCCGGCGATGGACGCCTTCGCCCGGGAGGGGAAAGCGGTGATCCTTGTAGGAGATAAGGAGGGGTGCCTCGGGGTACTTGCCCTGTCAGATACGATGAAAGACAATGCCCCTGATGTGATGCGCCGTCTCTCCCGCTTGTCACTTGGTACGGTGCTGCTCACTGGGGACCATCGAGGGGCTGCCCATTATTTTGGCAAGGCTGCCCATGTGGGCCGCGTCGAGGCGGATCTCCTGCCGGAAGAAAAAGTGCAGTGCATCCAGCGCATGGAAGAGGAAAAGCGGCGGGTCTGCATGGTGGGAGACGGCGTGAACGACGCACCGGCGCTGAAACTGGCCTCCGTAGGCATCGCCATGGCCAAAGAAGGTACTGCCATGGCGGCGGAAGCGGCAGACATCGTGCTCATGAATGACGACCTCTCCCGGGTGGTGTACCTGAAAAAACTGGCCCGCGCCACTGTACGGACCATCACCGTCAGCATCACTGCGTCCATGACGATCAATCTCTGCGCCGTCGCTCTCTCCGCCTATGGACTCCTCACCCCCGCGTCAGGCGCCCTCGTACACAATCTGGGATCCCTCATAGTTATCACCTTCGCAGCACTCCTCTACGACCGGCGTATTGCGTGAAAGAAGCTGTCAGCTGTCAGATGTCAGCCAACAGCCAACAGCCAACAGCCAACAGCTAACAGCTAACAGCTAATCACTAACAGCTAATCACTAACAGCTTTTCCTTTATTACTTGACGACGCTAAAGAGAATAGGTATACTAAATAACGTATTTTTATAGCAGGATTTCCAAAGACGGAGCAGCCTGGGAAATGGGACATTGTAGGTCCGATTTCCCTTTTTGCGGCCGTCTTTTTTTCTGCGTGTTGTAAGAAATGGATGACTTACTTCCATGAGGAGAAGCCATCTGCATCCAGGGGGGATGTACATGCCACAGACTGGCAAGAAATCAATGATGACCCGTTTCCTGAACGTGGTCGAAAGCGCCGGAAATAAATTGCCTGATCCGGCGACACTCTTTATTATTTTATCACTCATCGTAGTGGTGCTCTCTGCCGTATTCGGCGCCATGGGCGTGGAAGCGGTCCATCCGGGCACGGGGAAAACCATCAAAGTGATCAATCTTTTCTCTGTCTCCGGTTTCCAGCAGATTTGGAGCAAAGCGGTGTCCAATTTCTCTACCTTCGCTCCGCTTGCGATGGTGCTGGTCTGCGTTATCGGCGCGGGCTGCGCGGAAAAGAGCGGTTTTCTCGCGGCGTTTATGCAGAAAACCCTCGGGAAAGCGTCGAAGTCGATCGTCACTTTTGCCATCATTTTCATCGGCATTAACGGCAATGTGGCCGGCGACGCGGCGTATGTGGTACTCCCGCCGGTAGCAGGCGTGATTTTTCTCGGTATGGGCCGGCACCCGCTCCTCGGTATTTTCACGGCCTACGCCAGCGTGGCAGCAGGCTTCTCGGCGA
>CAUBUJ010000206.1 GCA_958439155.1 uncultured Veillonellaceae bacterium | reverse complement strand
CTCTAAACCCTAAGCTCTAAACTCTAATCTTTGATCTGTGTCTCTTACAGGCCAAAGCGGGCGAAAATGTCATCCACATGGCTCAGCATGGGCTTGTAGTCGAAGCAGGCTTTGATTTCTTCCGGTGTGAGGTACTTCCGCACGTCTTCATCCTTGCAGAGGTTTTCATAGAAATCTTCGCCCTGGAGCCACCGCTTCATAGCGTTTCTCTGTACCCAGCGGTACGCCGTGTCGCGGTACGCGCCTTTGGCAACGAGCGCCAGAAGCACCCGCGGGCTGTAAATGAGGCCGCCGGTCATATTCATATCGGCGAGCATCTTTTCCGGATAGACCAGAAGCTTGTCGATGAGGTTGGTCGTTTCGTTCAGAATGTAGTCAAGAGCGGTCGTCGCGTCCGGGAGCATCACCCGTTCTACAGAGGAATGGGAAATATCCCGTTCATGCCAGAGCGGAATATTCTCGAAAGCAGGAAGAGCGTAGCCCTGGATGAGGCGGGCCATGCCGCAGATCCGTTCACTTCTCACAGGATTTCTCTTGTGGGGCATCGCGGAAGACCCTTTCTGTTTCGGGCTGAAATATTCTTCCGCTTCCCGCACTTCCGTCCGCTGGAGGTGGCGCACTTCCAGGGCAATCTGGGAGAGCGTGCCGGCGATGACGCCGAGGGTGGTCACGTATTCCGCGTGATGGTCGCGCTGCACCACCTGGGTGGCGATATCTTCCCGGGCGAGGCCCATTTTTTTGCATACATATTCTTCCACGAAGGGATCGATATCGGCATAGGTGCCCACCGCGCCGGAGAGCTTGCCTACCGCCATCTGTTTCGCCGCGTGTTTCATGCGGTCAATGTTGCGGAGGGTTTCCGAATACCACAGGAGGAGCTTCAGCCCGAAAGTGGTCGGTTCCGCATGAACGCCGTGGGTGCGGCCGATGGTGGGGGTGTGTTTGAACTCCACCGCTCTTTTCTTCAGCACAGCAGCGAGTTTTTCCAGATCTTCCAGAATCACTTCCGACGCCTGCTTGAGCTGGACGCACAGGCCCGTATCGCGCACGTCGGTCGAGGTAAGGCCCATATGGATGTACTTCGCTTCGTCCCCTACATGTTCGCCGACGCAGGTAAGGAAAGCGATGATGTCATGATTGATTTCCGCGTCAATTTCATGGATCCGGTCTACGTCAAAGTCGGCCTTTGCTTTGATCACATCCACCGCTTCCGCCGGAATCCGGCCCAGCTTGGCATTGGCTTCGCATGCCGCGATTTCTACATCCAGCATGGTCTGCCATTCATTTCTTTCATTCCAGATTTTTTCCATTACAGGCCGTGTATATCTCGGTATCATTTATAAATCTCCCTTCGGCTTCCCTTCACGGGCGCAAATTTCTCTTCCCACTACGACTCCCGCTGCCGAAGCCTGCGCCAGGCCCCGGGTAATGCCCGCGCCGTCGCCGATGGCGAAGAAATTGGGAATCTTCGTCTCCAGCTGGGGCGAGAGCTCAATGCGGGATGAATAAAATTTCACTTCCACTCCATAGAGGAGGGTGTGCCTCGAATTGGCGCCAGGCGCCACTTTATCGAGGGCTTCCAGCATTTCCATAATATCTGTGAGGAAACGGTACGGCAGCACCAGGGAGAGATCTCCCGGCGTGGCCGACGGCAGGGTCGGATGGAGCAGGCCCCGGCGCATGCGCTCTGCCGTGGACCGGCGCCCGTCCCGGAGATCGCCCAGACGCTGCACGATGGGCCCGCCGCCGAGCATATTCGCCAGAGAGGCGATGTACTTGCCGTAGGCGATAGGTTCCTTGAAGGGCTCTGTGAACTGTTTCGACACAAGAAGGGCGAAATTTGTATTGTCGCTCTTCTTGTGGGCGTAGCTGTGGCCGTTCACCGTCTGGAGGCCGTCATTATTTTCCGCCACCACAAAGCCGTAAGGATTCATGCAGAACGTGCGGATCCGGTCATCGAAGGCGCGGCTGTAGTAGACCAGCTTCGACTCATAGCAGATATCCGTGATCGGTTCGTACACTTCCGCCGGCGATTCCACCCGGACGCCGATATCCACCGCGTTGGACGTGGTATGAAGGCCTAATTTCTGCGCTTCCTTCATGAACCATTCCGCCCCTTCCCGGCCCGGCGCGGCGACGAGGTACTTTCCATAGTATTCTTCCCCGCCGGCGCGGATGCCGAGAACTTTCCCTTCGCCGGCGATGATGTCTTCCACCGCCGTATCGGTAAGGACCGTCACATTGGAGGGCAGCGCATCCCGCATATGGGTCAGGATCTGGCTGTTCACATCCGTTCCGAGATGCCGGATCCGGGCGGGAATGAGGGCCAGATCCGCCGCGGCGGCTTTCCGCTTCAGCTGGTGGATCTCTTCTTTGTACTCATCGCCGTACACTTTCCGTCCAGCCCCGCCGTAGCGGCAGTACACCGAGTCCACATAGGAAATGAGCCGGGCAAGCATCCCTTTATTCATGTAGTCGTCCAGATTGCCGCCGTAATCGGTGGTGAGGGTGAGCTTCCCGTCAGAGAAGGCTCCTGCGCCGCCCCAGCCGGAGACAATATTGGCCCGCTTCTCCCGGGCCGGCGCGGACGGATCCTGATTGATCGCGCTGCGCCGGCGGATATCGTGGCCTTTCTCCACAATGAGGATCTCCGCCCCTGTGTCTGCCAGTTCAAGAGCGGTAAATATACCGGCTGGACCGGCACCGACAATGATGACATCATAACTTTTAGCCAATATGCACCATTCCCATCTGCCTGCGGAAACGCCGCCGCCGCTTCCAACAACAAAAAACGCTCCGCGTGCGGGGAGCGTGAGGTCGTGAAAATATTTCCCTTTTAATCATACAAAAATATAAGAATCATGTCAATGGAAAGGGCACATGTGCCTGTCGGGAGCAAAGGCGGATGGTGCGTCATGGGAACAGGAAAGTTTAGAGTTGGGAGGGGGCAGTGCGCCGCCTCAAAGCAGATGGGCGGCGGGGTTTTTGTGGTCTGGGACGGGCAGTGTGTCATTAGCGCAGAGCTCGTGGTCTGAAGTCGGAAGTCTGGAGTCTGAAGAGGAA
>CAUBUJ010000205.1 GCA_958439155.1 uncultured Veillonellaceae bacterium | reverse complement strand
TAACTTCAAACAGCGGGAATCACGTCCGGTCGGGATGACCCACATTTCAAAAAAAAGCGTCTACCATCGCGTGTATGCCAATACCCGAAATCACCGCACCTGGGACCGCGCGCCTGCGACACACGTCAAAATCCCATTCAGCTCCCCGCCCATTAGAACTGGCCGGTGCCCGCAGGGCAAAAATTCAGGCTGGTGGCGTCGGCCAGAGCGCCTGTCTGAGTGGAGCGCAGCGGAGCGAGTTGCGCGGCGGCCAGTGACCAGCCTGAATTTTTAGGCCAGGTCTACTGGGCGGCAATTTTTTCTTTGGGCTCCACCCGTTTCTTTTTGTTTGGACAAAAAGAAATGGGTGGAATACAAATGGACTCCTATTCCAAATACAGGACAAATAAGAGAAGCCAGTCTGGCGCTTGAAGACTACCAAAGAGTCCCGCCGCAGGCGGCACCTCTTCCCTCTTCAGACCTCAGACTCCAGACTTCAGACCCCGCTCCCATGGCGCACTTCCCGCTGAAAGCTGGCAGCTGATCGCTGATCCCTCTATTTACCCTTTCTTTAACCATTTCCCCTTCCTGCTACCTTGCAATGCAAAGTACCATGCGGTATAGTATAAGCATCAGGAGCCATAACACTTCATTTCCGAAAGGAGGGGGCTCATGAATATTCAGCTCAAGAAAGGCGTCATGGAGATTGTTGTGCTCTCCATGCTGCGCCGGCGGGAGTATTACGGCTATGAGCTGGTGACGGATATTTCCCGGTATATCGAGATGTCAGAGGGGACGATTTATCCCTTGCTGAACCGTTTCAAGAAGGATGGCCTCGTAGAGACCTATCTTTCTGAGTCGCACAATGGGCCGCCGCGGAAGTATTACCGCATCACGCCGGCCGGGCAGGAGGAGTTTCACGAATCGGTCCGGGAATGGACTCAATTTACGAAAGCGGTGACGAAGCTTTTGAAGGAAGGAGGCTATGAGGATGAATCAAAGTGAATTCATGGATCTCCTCCGTTATTATTTCCAGAAGGCCGATCCTTCTGATGTGGCGGAGATCCTTTCCGATTATGAAGCGCACTTCGCGGAAGGAAAGAAGGCAGGCCTCACGGAGGAGGCCATAGCGAAAGAGCTGGGCAGCCCGAAGGCGATTTATGAGATGTACCTCCATGAGGGGATGATCAAAGAAGCCGCCCCCGCGGAGGGGTCCCGGTCTTCTGCGGAGGTGCTCGCAGGGACGGCGGAGAAAATGGCGCAGAGCGCGGCTGCTGCAGCGCGTCAGGCGAAGGCCGCGTATGACGAGAAGGTACGGCCCCAGGTACCGGAGGCGCTCTCCGGGGCGTCGGCAGTATTTCTGCAGGCGCTGTACATGGTCTGCTACGGCATGAGCGGGCTGGTCTTTCTTTTCACCTTTGTGCTGGTGTACATCCTGTCGGGAACGCTTCCCGCTTTCGGCGGGCTTTCGCCGCTGCCGGGGCTGTCCTTCCTGACGGTCCTTGGATTCGGCGGGTCCGGATTCTTTGCGGGGCTCTCTCTTTTCTTCATTGCCAGAAAGGTACAGGCTTATTATCTTGAAAGAAAATCCGCCGGTGAGGAAGCGGCGGAAAATAAGGAGGGGGAAGAATGAAAAAAATCATTATTTCCATGGTACTCTCCGCGGTGTGCCTTCTCATCGGCTTCGGGTCGTTTGCGGTAAATGATGTGACCGCCTACCGCGACTGGGGGCGGGAAAACAGTTCCGCCGCCTATCAATGGGCGCGGCGCATGCCTGGATTCTGCCGGGACTTCATGTTCGGCGATGACTATGGCCGGCGGGATCATCCCATGATGCGCCGCGGCGGCCCCGGCTATGACAACGGGCGCCATGACGACAGAGACGATTGGCACGATGAGCGCCGGGACGATCGGAGAAACGGTCCAGACCGCCGGAGCGCGCCGTCCCAGCCTCAGGAGCAGCAGGCTCCCGATGCGGCACAAACCAATCCGTAATGCCTGCCGTATACATTTGAATTGTTTTTAATATAAGAAGACCATCATGAAAAAAATCATCATTCTTTCTTTCGCCTTCGCTTCCGCTCTTCTTTTCGGCGTAGGAACCGCTTCGGCGGCGCCGCTCCATCATCCCCATGGCGGCATCATCGCCCATGAGATCCGTGTGGCCCTCCATCCCGCGCCGGCCCCGCATCACTATTTCGCCGGCACCCACTACCATGGCGACGGGTGCTCCGCGGCATATCACCGGAAACTTCTCCGGGAATGGCAGGAAGATCATCATTGATTCATAAGAAAAGTCTTTCCCTTTCTATCTGATTGGTATCTTACAGGAGGTTTACCATGAAAAAAGTAATGCTTTCTTTTGCCTTCGCTTCTGCCCTTCTCCTTGCTGCGGGAACGGCTTCCGCCGCGGACGCGGCGCCGCAGGACGTGACGCCTCCGTCGGCGACCTACATGGACAGCCTCATCCGCAGTGACAACCAGGACCGTCCCCGCCCAATTCACCGACGCATTTTCGCGGGAGATCACTACCGCGGAGACGGGCGTTCCCGGGAGGAACACCGTGCCCTCATGCGGGAATGGCGCCGGGATCACCGGGACGGGCGGTACGACCGCCACTGCGATGATGACCGTTACGATGACGACGACCGCTACCACTGCGACCGCCCCCGCCATCACCGCCGTCACGCCCATTGCGACTGGGATGATGACTGAAGCAAGAAAAACCCCGCTGAAAACGGCAGGGCTTTTTGCGTGGGGTGGAAAGCGGACGGAAGCCGGCAGTGCATCATAGGAGCGGGGGCAAAGGTCTAAGGTCGGAGGTCTAAGGTCGGAGGTCTAAGGTCGGAGGTCAGTCGGTGCGTCATTGGCGTGGAGTCTAAAGTTGGGAGTCTGAAGTCTGGAGAGGAAATAGGAAGGTCTTTTTTATGCGGCTTCGCCGCGCACGAACGGGTTGAAAACCAATGTACACGCAGGCTCATCCCCTCTCAGTCAGCTTCGCTGACAGCTCTCCCCTACCCGGGGCGAGCCCTGTGCAGTGTCATATTTCCGCTTCGGGTTTGTACGCATGCCAATACCCGAAATCACCGCACCTGGGACCGCGCGCCTGCGACACACGTCAA
>CAUBUJ010000204.1 GCA_958439155.1 uncultured Veillonellaceae bacterium | reverse complement strand
GCTAACAGCTAACAGCTAATTGCTAATTGCCAATCGGTGCCGGCTCTTCTATATTTACATTTTCCGCCTGGCGGTGTTATAATACGATTCGTAAACCAAGCTGGGATAGAGAAGAGACTTTCCTATTTCTTTTCAGAGAGCCGCCGGGTGGTGAGAGGCGGAGAGAAGGGAAAATCGTGTTCACTCTGGAGCTTTCCGTCTGAATGGAGTAGGGCGGACGCGGGCCGCGTTACGGCATTTGAGTACTAATTAGGGTGGTACCGCAGAATACTTTCTGCCCCTTCATGGGGCAGATTTTTTATTTTCTGGAATAGGAAGGAGTTCCGTATGGATACGAAGTTGGAAGAACTGCATCAGAAGGCGCAGAAAGCGCTGGACAACTGCAGAGAGACCGCTTCCGGGGAAAATGCCGCGGAAGTGATGAACGCGATGAAGGCGCAGCTTACGGAGGCTTTGGGAGAAATCAAAAAGCTCAGCAAAGAGGAAAGGCCTCTAATGCAGGATATGACTGTCCGTCTTTCCACGGAAATTGAAAATATGATGAAGAAAGATCTGGCATCCCTCCGGGAAGAAGCGCTGCTCCGTATGAAGGAAAGCGCCGATGAGAAGGCACTCCAGGAAGCAAAGGTGGCTTTTCTCGGGAAGAAAGGGCGCCTCACGGCGATTCTCCGGGGCATGAAGGACCTCTCTCCGGAAGAACGTCCTGCCATGGGGGCGCTGGCCAACAAGGTGCGCGCGGAAATTGAAGCCATGGAAGAGGAAAAGCAGGGCGAGCTCCGGGCAGAGCGCCTGGCCCGCCGCATTGAGGAAGAAAAGATCGATATTACCCTGCCTGCCCGTCATCATCAGGCCGGTCATATCCATCCGCTCAATAAAGCACTCCGCCTCATTATGGATACTTTCATGAAGATGGGCTATTCCGTCGAGGAAGGACCGGAAATCGAGCAGGATTACTACAATTTCTACTGCCTCAATCTGCCGAAGGATCATCCTGCCCGGGATATGCAGGATTCTTTCTATCTTACGAAAAACATGAATTTTCTTCTCCGCACCCATACCTCTCCGGTGCAGGCGAGAACGATGCAGCGTCATACGCCGAATTCGCCGATCCGCATGATCGCCCCGGGCAAAGTATTCCGCTGGGACAATGACGCCACTCATTCTCCGGTATTCCATCAGGTGGAAGGGCTTGTGGTGGATAAGGGCATTACCTTCTCTGATCTGAAAGGAACCCTTGAAATTTTCCTGAAGGAACTTTTCGGGGCGGATACAAAGATCCGTTTCCGGGCGAGCTACTTCCCCTTCACGGAACCGAGCGCGGAAGTGGATATTTCCTTCGCGTCCCGCATGCACGGCGAAACCAGCGCCGATGAATGGCTGGAAATTCTCGGCTGCGGCATGGTCCATCCCAATGTGCTCCGCCTCAACGGTTATGATCCCGCCAAGGTGAGCGGCTTCGCTTTCGGCCTGGGGATTGAACGAATTGCGATGCTCCTCTATGGAATTGATGATCTCCGTCTCTTCTATGAGAATGACATGCGGTTCCTGAAGCAGTTTTAATGGGGAGGAATAAGGAATGAACGCTTCTTTAAAATGGTTAAGCACCCTTGTAGATATTAACGGCATGGATCCGGAAGCGATGGCAGAGACACTCACCATCGACGGGATCCCTGTAGAACATGTAGTGTATCCCGGTGAAGGAATCAGCGGCGTCTATACTGGGAAAATTCTCTCGGTAGCCAAGCATCCTGACGCGGATCATCTGGTGGTATGCCAGGTCGATGTGGGCCGGGACGAACCGGTGCAGATCGTGACCGGCGCGGCCAATATTAAAGTGGGAACTTCCGGGCAGATCGTGCCGGCGGCGCTCCACGGCGCCCATGTGCCGGCCAAGCATGACGCGAAAGCGCCGGGCGGCCTCGTGAAGGGGGACACGAAGATTAAACGGTCGAAGCTCCGCGGCGTGCCGTCGGAAGGCATGATGTGCTCTGCCGGCGAGCTCGGCATTGATCCCATGCTTTTCCCCGGCGTAGAGAAGGAAGGCATTATGCTCTTGCCGGCGGATACGCCGGTCGGTGTGGATTTTACCACGCTTTTCGGCCTGGACGACATTGTTTATGAATTCGAGCTTACCCCGAACCGGGCAGACTGCTTCAGCATGATCGGCCTGGCCAGAGAAGTGGGGGCTATTTTCAATAAGAAGATTACCCTGCCGGAAGTGAAAGTCACTGAAGAGGGCGCGCCTATCGAAGGCCGGGGCACAGTGAATATCGCGGAGCCTGATTTCTGCAGCCGTTTCTGCGGACGCCTTCTGGAAAACGTGAAGATCGGCCCGTCTCCGGAATGGATCTGCGACCGTCTCCGGAGCAACGGCATTCGTCCCATCAACAATGTGGTCGATGCGGCGAACTATGTGATGCTCGAATACGGCCAGCCGCTCCATACCTATGACTATGACAAGGTAGCCGGCCACAACCTGACCTGCCGCCATGCGGAAGAAGGGGAAAAGTTCACCACCCTTGACGGGCAGGAGCGGATCCTGTCCGCGTCAGATCTGGTCATCTGCGACGACAACGGCCCGGTGTGCATTGCCGGCGTCATGGGCGGCCTCGATTCGGAAGTGACAGCGGATACGAAACATGTCTTCCTCGAAGCGGCTGTTTTCGACAGCGCCTCTGTGCGCCGCACCTCCCGCCGTCTGGGACTCCGCTCAGAAGCGTCCGGCCGGTATGAGAAGGGCGTGAATCCGGCCCGCTCGGCAGAAGCGATTGACCGGATCGCCCAGATTCTCCAGGAAGAAGGGGCCTGCACCGTCGCCCAGGGTATGCTGGACTGCTATCCCCATCCGAAAGAGGAACAGGTCATCCAGTCTTCTGTGAAGGAAATCAATGACTACATCGGCATTGACCTTCCTGCGGAAGAAGTGACAGGCATTCTGAAGCGGCTCCATTTCGGCGTCAAAGAAGAAAATGGAACACTTTCTGTGACCGTGCCGGATTTCCGTCTCGATCTGTCGGGCATGCCCGATCTGGCGGAAGAAGTGGCCCGTGTCTACGGCTACGGCAATATTCCGATCACTACGCCGTGGAGCGCCATCCGGAAAGGCGTCATGCCGAAGGA
>CAUBUJ010000203.1 GCA_958439155.1 uncultured Veillonellaceae bacterium | reverse complement strand
GCGGCGGTCCGTTTGATTTTAGATGAAATGAGGGAAGCAAAATGACAGAAAAAGAAGTAGAAGAATTGTTGGTCAAGACCCATGCCATCATGGATGGTCATTTCCTGCTCACATCGGGACTGCACAGCCCGCGGTACGTGGAAAAATTCAACGTGCTCCAGCATCCGGAATACACGGAACAGCTCTGTGCGGAATTCGCGAAGCATTTCAAAGATCAGGGCATCCAGACTGTCATCGGACCGGCTACCGGCGGCATCATCCTTTCCCAGGTGACGGCCCGTCTTCTTGGGGTTCGTTCCATTTTCACCGAACGGGAAAAAGGCGTCATGACCCTTCGCCGGGGCTTCCATATCGATCCCGGTGAGAAGGTGCTCATTGTGGAAGATATCGTCACCACCGGCGGCTCCATTAAAGAAGTGGTCAATGTGGTGAACAAGGCAAAAGGCGATATCGTCGGCATCGGTCTTTTCGTAGATCGTTCCGGCGGCAAAGCGGACTTCGGCGTGCCGAAGGAGAAAGTATTCCCGCTGCTCCACCTCTCTGTGCCTACTTACAAACCGGAAGAATGCCCGCTCTGCAAAGAAGGCGTTCCGATTACGGAACGGGGCAGCCATCATCTGAAATAAGAGAGCCTTCACTGCTAAAAAATCCCCGCGGATACGATGCGGGGATTTTTTGCTGCTGCAAGGGGTATAATACAATAAAGAGTCATTATGGATAGAGGGAGGGATACCTATGAAAGTACAGAAGAAAGTGGTATTGCCTGACGGCACGGCGGTGCCTGCCATCGGACAGGGGACATGGTACCTCGGTGAGGATCCCCGCCGGGAAAAAGAAGAGATTGGAGCCATTCACGCAGGGATCGAAGCGGGGATGACCCTCATCGACACGGCGGAAATGTACGGCAGCGGCCGTTCAGAAATTCTCGTAGGGAAGGCCATTCGGGGATATGACAGGAAGAAACTCTTCCTCGTATCCAAGGTACTGCCTCATAACGCAGGGGAGGACCATATTTTCCAGAGCTGCAGGGCCAGCCTGGAACGGCTCGGCACGGATTACCTTGATCTGTACCTCCTCCACTGGCGGGGCGATATCCCTTTTGAGGAAACCATTCTATGCATGGAAGAACTGGTGCGCCGCGGCTGGATCCGCCGGTGGGGCGTGTCCAATATGGACAGGGAAGACATGGAAGAAATCTGGCACACCCCGGGCGGCGCAGACTGCATGACAGACCAGGTGCTGTACCATATCGCGTCCCGGGGCATTGAGTATGACCTCCTGCCGGCGCTCCGCGCCCATCATACGCCGGTCATGGCGTACTGCCCCCTGGCCCAGCAGGGGACGCTCTCCTATGGTCTGTGGAATGATCCGGTCCTCGGGAAGATTGCCGCGGCGCACGGCGCATCGCCTGCGGAAATTCTCCTTGCCTTCGTCATCCGCGGCGGGGATGTGATCGCCATTCCAAGAAGCGGCAAAGCGGCCCATGTGAGAGAGAACGGCGCGGCGGCGGAGATTGTCCTTTCCCCGGAAGAACTTCGTCTTCTCGATGAACGGTTTCCCGCGCCTTCCGAGAAAACAGCTCTTGATATCGTGTAAGGGGACTGTCACTGCGCAAAAAAAGAGGCCATTCCTTTTTGAGGGACGGCCTCTTTTTGTATGGGATGAGTTCCAACAGAGGACACACATAAAAACTGCCTCCTCCAGAATCCAGGGGAAGCAGTCTTTTTGTTTTTACATAGCCGCCGCAATGGATGGTTTTACCGCAAGGCCGGTCTGGAGTTCGGTCATGAGATCTTTCACAGACTGGATGCGGTCTACTTTCCACGCGTTGGCGCCGCAGAAGACGAGGGCGTTATTCACGTCGCCCCGGCAGGCCCGGATGAGCGCCATGGTGATGCAGTACTGGGTGGTCTTCGGGTCGCAGGTTTTGAGGCAGCCGAAGCACACATCCGGCGCCAGACGGCTTTGGGAGACACGGTTCACAAAAGAATTCCGCAGCGCCCGTCCCACCATGTGGACAGGGCTGTTCACGAGGGTAATGTCCTCTTTTTTCGCGCGGACATACATTTCCTTGAACGCGTTCGACGCGTCGCATTCATTGGTGGCGACGAAGCGGGTCGCCATCTGTACGCCGGACAGGCCGAGGGACAGGTAGTGGTCGATGTCGTTCCGGTCATAAATGCCGCCGCCGAAAACGACAGGGATCTTTTTGTGATACTTTTCCTCAAAGGTGTGGACCACTTTCAGGATGCCTGTAATTTCCTTTTCGTATCCATCATGCTCGTGCTCTGCCACCTGTTCTCTGGTGTAGCCCAGATGACCGCCCGCTTTCGGCCCTTCAATGACCACCAGGTCGGCAGTGCGGCCGTGATGGCGGTCCCACAGGGTGAGAAGCACCCGCGCCGCCTTGGCGGTGGAAATGATGGGGGCGATCTTCGTCTTCGATCCTTCTACCAGACCGGGGAGATCCATCGGAAGTCCGGCGCCGGAGAAAATAATGTCAGCGGCGTTTTTCACGGCGCATTTCACGTAATCTTCATAGTGACGGCCGCGGCACATGATGTTGACGCCGATGATGCCGTCCCGGGCGGTGTCTCTCGCTTTTTTGAGATGCGCCGCAAGCGCCCGGTAATTGGCGTTGAATGTATTGGTAAGAAAGTCGGATTCATTGAATCCCGGCTGGGCTGCGGAAATGACTCCGATGCCGCCTTCTTTTGCGACTGCCCCGGCCAGACCGGACAGACTGATGCCGATGCCCATGCCGCCCTGAATGATAGGAAGACGGGCGGTAAGATCTCCGATTTGCAGTGTAGGAAGGTTCATAGAATACTCCTTCAGGCAGGGAAAACTGCCTTTTTAATAGTCATACAAAATATATTTGATGTTTAAATTATCACAAGGTCATAATTTCCTTCATGTGAGTAGTGTACTCCAAAATATGCGATATAGCAATAGGTTTTCCGCAGTTTACGAAGGATTTCATATTCGGATCCAAATGATACGGCTGTTTGAAAAATAGAATTCTAATTGAGAATGAAGCGGCAGCGCGAGAAATAAAAGGCAGGAAGGATAGTATTTTTTTATATTGGGACCATGGGTAGTGAAAGAATGCATGGCAGGCCTTCTGGGG
>CAUBUJ010000202.1 GCA_958439155.1 uncultured Veillonellaceae bacterium | reverse complement strand
TTCATCCAGCTTTCCCGGTACATCCCCTGAAAGAAGAGGACCACATCCATGCACTGACGGCTTTGGAGATCCTTGAAAAAAGGCCGGTTTTCCCAGTCGAGAAAGACAATGTGCTCTCCATTCCAGGTCATGTCCCGGAGAGCAGGCCGCCCGTGAAAAAGTCCTGCCTCATGGAGTCTGGCAAGAGCCGCGCCCGCCTCATAGAGGATGTTCCGCTTTTCCCTGTCCCCGGCCGTTCCCCGGAGCCATTCTGCCGCGGTGTACCCCGCGTCCCGGAGGACCATGCACGCATCCGTGAGAAGCACCATTTCCGGCACATACGGCACCATCCGGGCTGCCATCATAATATGGGCTGCTTCATAGTAAAACTGGTGACTTTCCGAAGCTTTGACCCACTGGTTCCGTCCATTGCCCTGTTTTTTCTTGATCCAGTACTTTTTCCCTTCATGATAGAAAGAAATCACCCGTTCCTGCGGATAGGTCCGCATTTCTTCGGCGGCAATATCCCTGAGTCTCTTTTCTTCTTCCGTCATATTCTGCCAGTTCTTCCTGTTCCTGTCAGCCATAGCCCTCTCCGCGCCGTTTTATTTTTCCACTTCATAAGGCCACTGGAGAATGCCGCCGAAATCGTAGATCCGGCGGTAGCCAAGTGCAGCCAGTTTGGCCGCGCCCTTCTTGCTCCGCACGCCGCTCCGGCAGTACACGAGGACCTCGCTGTCTTTCGACGGGATAACCCGGGCCGCGGTATCTGCGTCAATGGTGCCAAGGGAAAGAAGCCTGGCTCCAGGCACATGGCCTTCCCTGTATTCTTCCGGCTCCCGCACGTCCACAATGACCACGCCGCCCCGGTCCATCATGGCCTTCGCCTCAGCCGGGGGAATCGTCGTAAATCCGGCAGCGCCGCATCCGGAAGCGCCGCCGATCATACCCGCTCCGAGAAGGAGCGCCCATTTCATCCATTTCTTCATGGTATCCCTTCTTTCTATATCCTGTTATTATAAAAGATCATTATCCTTATGGCAATACCTGCAATAAGGACAATGATCTTTTTTAGGCGTTCTTCTTCAGACATCTGACGGGGGACGCTCTTCTTCCATTTCCGTCAGATACGCCCAGTATTTCTCCGGCATAAATGACCGGCGAAGCGCCGGATGGAACCGTTCCGGAATGGCCATATGGCGGTAATAGGTCCGCCACAGCGCCTGCAGTGCCTCTTCATCGGCAGAATATACCAGTTCTGCCGTGCCTGCCAGATCAGCCATCAGAATCTGTCCCTCCCTGCCGTAGAGGACATGGCGCCGGCGCACATCGCAGATGGCCCATTCTTCCCGGCCAAAGCGCTTCTGGAAATGATGCCCCAGCAGGGGCAGGATATCGTGGGTGGGCCGGATCTCCCCATAAAGAAGGCCGGAAGCGAGTTCTTTGAACCGGACCAGCCCGAGGAAAGCCCCTGCTTCCCGCCCTGTTTTTCTGGCCAGGGAAAAGACCGTCCATACCCAGGGCTCCATACGGCGCCGGTAAATGTCCATCCCCGCTTTAAATCCTTCCAGAATATACCTATAAAGCACCGCTTCCCGGCCGGGTTCTTCCGCGAGAAACGCCCGGTACAGCCACTGGGCAGCGGCGCGGCCGCAGTCTTTCTCAAAAGCGGCGGCTACGATCCACGCCCTTTCCGGCAGAGTCTGCACTTCCTTTTCCTTGGAAAAAAGGCTGCCCCTCGCTTCTTCCGTCACAATGGATTCTACCTGTCCCGTACCGTCGTGGTACGCCTCATAGACGGCGCAAAGAAAGCCGATAAACGATCCGTCATATACATAGACCATACTATACCTGCCCTTCAAAGAGACTCATCTGGCGCTCTTCCCTCTGTTTTTTCTCCGACACCAGATCATTCCGGAGATCCGCTCCATCGCCGCTGCCATAGTACCGCCCCTTCACTGTGATGAAATGGCGGGCCCGCTTCCATACGATACCGATGCGCCGCAGGTTGTCCGCGGAAAGCCAGCCGCTGCGGCGGAGGCGGACGATGCGGAGCGCCGACTGCACGCCGATGCCGGGCACGCGGAGCAGCATCTCATAGGACGCGCGGTTCACCTCCACCGGGAACAGTTCCCTGTGGCAGAGCGCCCAGAACGCTTTCGGATCCATGGCGGGATCAAAATTGGGCATGCCCTCTGTGAGAAGTTCTTCTGCATGGAAATGATAAAACCGGAGGAGCCAGTCTGCCTGGTAGAGGCGGTTCTCCCGGAGGAGAGGGGGCTTCCCGGCGGCAGGCAGGTGCCGTCCCTGCATCACCGGCACATAGGCGGAATAATAGACACGCTTGAGCCCCACTTTCTGATAGAGCCCTTCCGTAAGAAGCAGAATCTGCCGGTCACTTTCCCCGCTGGCCCCCACAATGAGCTGCGTCGTCTGCCCGGCGGGCACAAAAGGCGGCGTGTGAGCGAGAGCTTTCCGCTCCTCCTTCCGCTGGAGGAGCCGGTCCCGGATGAATTTCATTGGAGATAAAATGGCGCTCCGCGACTTCTGCGGCGCCAGAAGACGGAGAGATTTCTCGGAAGGCAGCTCCATATTGACGCTCATCCGGTCCACATAGCGCCCGAGCGTATTGAGAAGGCCCGCATCCGTACCGGGAATCGCCTTCATGTGGATGTACCCGCCGAATTTCTCCCGTTCCCGGAGAATCCGCGCCGTCTCAATCAAAAGCTCTGTGGTATAATCCGGCGACCGGTACACCCCGGAAGAAAGGAAGAGCCCTTCAATGTAATTCCGCTTATAGAAATCCATGGTGAGCTTTGCGATTTCTTCCGGCGTGAGGATTGCCCGCTTTGTAACGTGGCTCCGGCGGTTCACACAGTACTCGCAGTCGTAGACACATTGGTTGGTCATCAAAATTTTAAGGAGAGACAGACACCGCCCGTCCGTCGTCCAGGTATGACAGATGCCTGCATAACTGGCGTTGCCGATGCCGTCTGCCGGCGCCCGCCTCCTCGATCCGCTGGATGAACAGGACACATCGTACTTCGCCGCGTCCGCCAGAATCCCCAACTTTTCATACAGTTCCATCGCATCCTCCTTTCGAACATTTTTTCTTATTATACCACAAAATAGAAATTTTATTTGTGGAATGAGTTGTGG
>CAUBUJ010000201.1 GCA_958439155.1 uncultured Veillonellaceae bacterium | reverse complement strand
TCACCGATTTGGGCGGGGTCGTACTCAATGTGAGCGTGGAGCATGAATCGTATGGGTATTTGAAAATGGAAATGAAAGTGAACAATCACGAAGATGCCGATCATTATGTGGCGTACCTCCGGGATTCCAAGACCACTTTCATGTCTAATCTGCGCGATGGAATTCACAGATACCTCATTGAGACGAAGTCAAAAGAGACGATGGCAAAGATCCGTCAGGCGCTGGAAGCGCTCGATCTGAAATATAAGCAGTCTTGATCGCGAAGAAGAAAACCGCTGTATGAAGGTACAGCGGTTTTTAATTGTGTGTAAATTTTCCCGTTTTTCCGAAAAGATCGTTTTTCTCGCCCCGCGGCGACTGTTATAATGGTACAGATACAGGAGGGGGCTATGAGGGAAACTGCGGAAAAACGGGCTTGGCAGAGCGCGGCGGTGCTGGCGCTTCCTTTCTGCGGGGCTGCTTATTATACATGGAAGATTGACGCGCTCGACCGGAGCGGTCTTCTTGCCTCCGGCTCATTATTCTCTCTGGAGGATCTGGGAATTATCGCAGCGCTCACAGCGGCGGCGGGGCCTCTTTTTTACAAAGTTTTCACCTGGGCGTCGTCCCATTCTTTTTCGCCGGGAAAGGGGCAGGTTCCGCCTTTCTGGGCGGGGACGGTCTTTCTGTTCCTTCTGTGGCTGCCGGTGCTTCTCGTGTTCTATCCCGCAGCGGGCATGAATGATACGGTGTACATGATGGAAAATCCCCTGAAAGGGAGTATCCAGTTCCCCTGGGCGCCCACCCTTTTCTGGGGGATGGGGGCCCGTTTTGCGGAAATGCTCACCGGGAGCCGGGAGCCTTTTATTTTCGCGGCGGTTTTATGCCAGATGCTTCTCATGGCGGCAGGACTGTCCTGGGCAGCCCGGGCAGGGGCGCGCCTTGCGGGACATCCCCGCGCCGCATGGGGACTGCTTCTGTATTTCGCCTTCTTTCCTATGTGCGGCAATTACGCCGCTGCCGCCGTGCGGGATCCGCTCTATTCCCTGGCCCTTCTTGGATGGACGCTGATCCTGGCCAGGGCGGCTGTGACACGGAAGGGAAGCCCCCTCTTTCTCTCAGGGCTCTTCTTTGCGGCGCTTATGCTGCTCCGGAGCAATGGGATCTATGTATCGCTGCTTCTTGCGGGCGCCCTTATGTTTCTCGTGAAAAGAGAAGTGAAACGGACAGCGCTTCTCTTTCTCCTCTGCGCTGCGGCGGCGGTTCTCCCAGGCAGGGCCGTTCTTCATTCCACAGGGGAAGAACCGCTTTTTCAGGAAGCGGCGGCGGTTCCCCTCCAGCAGGCCGGCCGGGTCCTCGTGACGGGAGGCGCCATGGATGAAGACATGAAAGAGCTTCTTGTGAGCTACCTTCCGGAGGAACAGTGGAAGAAGGGGTATTCCCCGTATACGGTGGATTTTATCAAGTGGGATCCCGCTTTCCGCCATGACCGGATGACAGAGACGAAGGGAGAGTTTCTCACCGGATGGATCCGCACAGGACTGGCCAATCCCGGCGCTTACATGGCAGGGTGGATGACGGAAACCTACGCTTTGTGGAACCTGGATCCTCTGGAGCACCAGGTCCAGTCCCGCTTCGGCTGGGCTCTCACCGATGAAGGGACATCCCATATGGAGCCGGCTGACAATGACCGTCTCGCCGCGGGGCCTCTGCCGCTGCCGTCATGGCTGAAATCGGCGGTGGTATGGTACAGTTTTGAAGGGAGCCGGTTCCTTGGGGCAGGGCTGTGCCTGTGGATCACTCTTTTCGGAGGCGCTCTCTTGTATGTGAGAGGGCAAGGGCGTCTTGCTCTATGCGGCCTCCCTCTCTGGGCCAATACGGCGACCCTTCTTGTTTCTACGCCGGCGTCAGCCGTATTCCGCTATTCTTTCGCCTTCGTTCTCATACTGCCGGTGCTGGCGGTCCTTGCTGCAGGCAGTATGAGGAAGGCCGATGGGAAAGAGAGCCATCAGGAGGATGGAAAACAATGACAAAAGAACGATTATGGGAGATCTTTCGGTTTTTACTGGTCGGCGGGGGGTGCTTTCTTCTTGATTACGGCCTCCTTTTCGCGCTCACCGAATACGGCGGTCTGCCCTACCTCGATTCTTCCGCCATTTCTTTCACCATTTCTCTCGTGGTGAATTATATTCTCTGCGTGACCGTGGTCTTTCATGCCCGCCGGCAGACGCCGAAGCAGGCCGCTCTTTTCCTTGCGACATCCCTTATGGGGCTTGCTGTCAACCAGGGCTGCATGTGGTTCTTCGTAGAAATCTGCGGGATCTGGTACATGCTGGCCAAAATTGGAGCCGCTGCGGTGGTGACTATTTGGAACTATATCACCAAAAGACTGGTTCTCCGCGGGAATGCATCATGAGAGAGGGCTTTTATCCTTAATGATTGGAAAATGGAAAGAATTGTCAGTACTGGTATGATGGAAGCGCAAGGATGTTTTTTAGAAATATATAAAAAGTGATAGCTCATATTTTTCACAGCTTTTTTTCAGAATAACATTGACAGGGCTCTCCTCCGGTGCTATGATACATACATCAAATGAATAGAGAGCAGGTGCTCTATAAGAGCTTAATAGGGAAGCACGGTGCAAAGCCGTCACGGTCCCGCCACTGTAATGCGGAGCAACTCCATAAAGTCACTGGGAAACTGGGAAGACAGGAGAAGCGAGGATGCTGAGTCAGGAGAACTGCCTGCTTGAAGTCACCGTTTGACCTACGAGCGATAGGAAGGTGATATGAAGCCCCTGGCTTTGTGTCCACTCTTGTATCCTATCGGAAGAGTGGCTTTTTTTATCCATTTGACCATCACTGGTTGTACGATTCTCATGAATCTTACAATATACGGCAGTTTTGCGCCGGGGCCTGTGAGACATTGGGAACGTTTCCAGGCCGGCCAGGCACCTCCAGAGCCTGGTTCATCCTCTTCCAAGCGATGGTGACAACAGGGAAATGCCATCATCGCTCCCTCTTTTTCCTATGATCCCCGGTTATACGGGTCCTATATAAAGGCAGGTTATCCTGCAGATTCTCCCTCCCTATTTCCTCTTTTGCCCGAGGGGCGCTTGGAACGGCATGTGCCGTTCCTTTTTTTGTTTGCTAAAATAGAATGAGTTCTCCCGTAGAT
>CAUBUJ010000200.1 GCA_958439155.1 uncultured Veillonellaceae bacterium | reverse complement strand
GACAAATCCCATGCAGTATATTTTTCAAACTCCCCTGCGCCTGCTTTGCCGCCTCGGCCCAGGGGAAGCGCTGCTATGTGAACATTTTCTTCCATATGATGTTCCTCCGTGCGTAAGGAAAACGTCTTCCCCTTTCGCCGGAGGGCGGCAGCGGATGGATCTTCTGCGGGAGGCCGGGCGAACCTGTCTTGATTCTTTTGCGTCCGGCAATGGTATATTTTCTGAAATTCCTCCTGCCTCCCGGAGGGGCATGCTATAATACAGGCATATGGTGTTTTCCCTGCGCCAACGCGGATCCGCAGATTACAACGAGGAAACTATGTCCCTTACCTGGCTTTTTTTTGAGACCATCGGAACCATCGCTTTCGCTTTTTCCGGCACTATGACCGGTCTGTCCAGACGGATGGATATTTTCGGCGTTGCCGTACTCGCCGTCATGACCGGCGTAGGCGGCGGCATGATCCGGGATGTGCTGGCCGGCATTACGCCGCCGACGACGCTCCGCAATCCCCAGGGCCTGCTCCTTTCGATCGCGGCGGCTCTCATTATTTCTTTTCTTTACCAGTGGGTCCCCCTTTCCAAGACAAGCAGGAAATGGGTGAACTGGTGCTACCTCTGGTCTGACGCGTGCGGGCTGGCGGCCTTCACCGTGACAGGCGCGCTCACCGGACTGTATACCTTTCCAGAGTATCCCTATGTGCTTCCCGTCATGCTGGGACTCATCACCGCCGTGGGAGGGGGTATCCTCCGGGATATGATGGCCCAGAAAGTGCCGGTGGTGCTGAAAACTGACGTGTACGCCATCGCTTCCATTATAGGGGGCCTTGCGGTGTGCCTCTCGTGGGAATATATCAGCATCCCTGCCGCGTCGTGGATCGGCTTTCTCCTCGTGCTGGGCCTACGGCTCTGCGCGGTGTACTTCCATTGGGAATTGTACCATCCGAGAAAAAAATCCCGCGCTCTTTGAGGCAGAGATTTTCAGAAACAGCAGCCTTTTTTTATGAATGATTCTTTCCTTGATTGCATACAGAGGAGGTCCTTATTTTGCCATTTTCCAGGATTCATCATGCCGCCGCAGCGGCTCTCACAGCAGCGCTTCTTCTCACAGGGAGCGCTGTTTCCGCCAAAACCATCCTGCTCGTTCCCCAGGATGACCGGCCTGTCAGTCTGTCCTATACGGCGGATACGGCCCGGAAAGCAGGCTACACCGTGCTGACGCCGCCCACATACATGCTCTCCGGCAAAGATTACCAGGGCGCTCCTGACCGGGTATGGTCCTGGGTCATGCAGAACATGAGCCGCGCCGACGCGGCGGTTCTCTCCACGGACACTCTCATTTACGGCGGCCTTGTAGATTCCCGGAAGCATAATGAATCCCTGGACACCCTGACCGCGCGGGAAGAGAAACTGAAAGCGCTCCGCCGGAATTTTCCCAATGTACCGATTTACGCGTTCGGCACGATTATGCGCACCCCCTACGCCTCTTCCAGCGGCGTCGAGCCGTATTATTACGCCAATTACGGTCCTTCCATTTACCGCATTTCTGCCCTGCAGGACAAAATGGACACCCAGACGATCACCCCCGATGAGTCTGCTGAGCTTCTGTCACTGAAACTGTCCGTGCCGTCAGAATATCTCCAGGACTGGTACAAACGGCGCACCAAGAATACGATCATCAACAAACGGCTCATCCAGGACACAAAAGACGGTGTATTCACCTATTTCTGCCTTGGCTTTGACGACAGCAGCAAAAATTCCCAGTCCGCCATGGAAGCGCGGTACCTGCGGCTCAATTCAGGAAAGCTCAGCGACAAAGTGTACGGCTCTTTCCCCGGGGCAGACCAGCTGGCGCTCCTTCTCATCGCCCGGTACCATGTGGATGCCAACAAAATGAATCCTACTTTCTCCGTGCTCTATCCCCTGGGCCGGGCAGAAGATACGGTGCCGAGTTATGAAAGCCAGGAAATCGGCAAGACCATCGCCGAGCACATCAAAGCGGCGGGAGGCACCATGGCGGCCAAATCGCGGCCGGACATTCTCCTCGCCGTGAACACGCCGCTCTCTTCCACAGGAGAATCAGGGCAGTTCAGCAATTTTGGAATGATGAAAGAGAGTACCCTCGATTTCATGGAACAGGTGAAAAAAGCCCATGATAAGGGGATCCCTATTTCCATGGTGGATGTGTACTTCGCCAACGGCAGCGACAACACCTTGATGAAGCTCATGAAGAAAGAAGATCTCCTCTATTCTGTGGCGGCGTATAACGGATGGAACACAGCGAGCAACACCATCGGCTATTCCATTGCCCAGGCGATCCTCGCACCGGAAATGACAGAGCAGGACCACCGGGACATGCTCACCCTCCAATACCTGGACAACTGGGCGTACCAGGCCAATGTGCGGAAAGAGCTCTACCGCCTCCAGGACATTCTCCATGAAAGTCCTTCCGCGCCGCCGAGCCAGGCTGTGAAAGAAGAAATGGTGGCACAGCTCCAGGCTTTCGCCAAAAAAGAAATGGGTCTCAATCCGGCTACAGTATCTGCTGAATTCCCATGGGACCGGCTCTTTGAAATTGAAGCGAAAGTGAGCCCCCGTCCTGTATTCCCCGTGCTCCAGACGCGGGCGGAAAAACAGCGCATAGCCGCAGAGAAAGCGAAGAAAGAAGCGGAAGAGAAGGCAAAGAAAGAGGCAGCTGGCAAGGCAGCGGCCGCGCCCTCTGGTGACGCCTCCCCGACGAAAACCGATTCCGCCGGCAGAGAGGACAGTTCCATTTCCGAAGTCACCTGGACCAACGGACAGTAAAACACGAAAATCCATCATAAAAGAGCAGAAGCTTTTCAACGCTTCTGCTCTTTTATGATGGATTTTCTTTTTATGACAGGCCAAGAAGTTTCTTCTGTACCGTTCTTGTCATGTACTGGATGGCTTCATGAGAAATGCCGCCTGCCGCGAAGGCGTGCACCACATGAAGAAGCGCTTCTTCCCAGGGCTCATTCACGGTCTGTCCGCTGTCGGTAGCGATGGCTGTATTTTTCCATCCAAGAGTCTTGACAGCCTCTATATTGTCCGCACAGTTGTCCTTCCAGGTATGATCCGGCAGAGGCTGTTTGTAGCACCGTTCCATAATTACGTCATACTGGTCAATGAGCTTCTTCTGCTCGGCGAGAGAGAGGCCTACGATCCAGAATTCCGGATGGGTAATGACGATGCGGGTGATGCCCATATTCC
>CAUBUJ010000199.1 GCA_958439155.1 uncultured Veillonellaceae bacterium | reverse complement strand
ATATATAATTATACTGAATATATGCACATTCCCACTGTTTTTATCCATTATTATTTACTTATATCTGTATACCTTCTTCGGCTTACTTTCTTACAAAAGAGCGGCGTTCCCTCTTTTTCGGGCAGCACAAAAGGGACCGTTCCCGCGGTCCCTTACTGGTATGCTCACAAGAGTGTCTTATTTCTTCTTTTTCTTTTCTTCTCCAGGAGAAACGGTAACTTCCCCGGACTGCGCCGCTTTTTCTTCCGGCCGGTCCTTGAAATCTTCTCCTGTCACTTCGTAGCCTCGGCCGCCCATTTCCGTTCCGGTCTGGCGGAGCTGCTTGATTCCTTCTTCAAAGCTCACAGAGGGGCCTGCATTGGGATCTTTTCCCTGCACGATCTGTCCCATATGGGCATAGGTATAGGCGAGCACTTCTTCCTGGGGCACGCGGATCCGCTTGGGCAGACGTTCTTCAAAGGCTTTCCAGAAAGGTTCCGACCCTTTCATGAGGATGCGTCCCACTTTTCTGGTGCTGTCCCCGTAGCGGCAGAGGAGGGACCAGATGGTGCGGTTGTCCATCATGCCGTACATGCGGTAGGTGAAACGGTAGGTCACAGGCTTCATGAGCTGGTTTTTGAAATGGTGCACGCCGAAAATTTCATCATAAGGAAGGCGCACTTCTTTTTTCCGCCGGAGGAGCGCTTTGGATTTCATGACGAGGGCGTCCGGTTCCAGCCGGTATTCCACCTTGCAGGTGACCACATTGATCATGTACCAGAGGATGACGATCTGGATGGCCCCGTCGATGAAAGGCACTACATGGCGCGCCATGGCGGCCTGCCATACCCACACTACATAGGCAATCCACAGCGCCGCCACGACAGCGATCATCAGCCAGTACGGCTTGTACACAATGGAGTGATCTACAAAAATTTTTGTTTCTTTTTTCTCTCTGCCCATCTTTTCACCCTGTTCCTTATAGGAATGCCCCTGCCGTAAGTCCCAGTGCCTGGGTCAGCATGCCCGCAAGGTAGCAGCATACGCCGATTCCAAAAAATTCCGCGCCTACAATCAGCACGTTTTTAATAATATCCCACGGAGGGCACCGCCCTGGATCCATGAAAATATAAGGATACAGATTGGACCTGCCATGAAAGAGAATGGTCAGCCACGCCCGGAGGTACACGAAGACCACATAGAGCGCCGGATAGATCATCCAGAGGAACATGGACTGCCAATGGGCGTCACTTTTATCCACCAGGAAGAGCCAGTCAATCATGACCAGCTGGGGAATAATGTAGTGGAATACGAAATTGTAAAAAGAATAATGCTCATACTCGATATCATTGAGCTTGTGCGTCTGTATCGCCCCAGGCGCCACCAGCAGGTGGTACATGATGAAAAGGGTATAGAGACTGGCCGCCACCATGTAGTGGCAGTCTGCGGTGTAGAGGAAAGGGATATCCACCTCGAAGCAGATCAGTCCCTGGTACAGGGCAAAAAGCACAATGGTCGTAATGGTATAGTACTGGATTCTGGACCAGAACACAAAAGGCGTCAGAATCCGGTGCTTCACAAGAAGCACAATGCCGGTGAGGAATAGAATGAAAATCGCCCACCGGTACAGGAAGGCCAGTTCCATGGACTCCTCCATTCACGGCCCGGCTTCAGCGGGCTTTTCTCCGGTTTTTTCTTCTGCTTTTCTGTCTGTTTTCCATCCGGATCCGGCGGATCTCCTCTTTTTCCCGGATCGCTTCTTCCTCGGCTTCCTGCTGCTGCCTCTTTTTATTGGCGGTGTACATATTGAGCATAAGGCACCCAATGACCATCACCGCGATGGCCGCGTTTTCAATGCGCAGCCCTGTGTCATAAATGTTGTAGCACACAATCCCGATGGCTACGATAAACAGCACTGTCCGTAAACGTTCTCTCATTCTATCCTCCAGAAATGAAGCCGCTCCGTCTCCGCGGGGCTGGCAATATCTTTTTTATTGTATACTATGCGCCGCGGAAAAAGCAATAGAAAAAGCGGAGCCGCCCCGGGGAAAAAGCCCGTAAAACAGGCATTGGAAAGGGACGGGCAGAAAGGATGGACTCTCCCCATCCCTTATGGAAACGGCGGAAGCCGATACAAGGAAAAAATACAAAGCCCCTCCCGGGACCGCTCTCATGCCGGCGCGGTCCCCTCCATGCCGCAGGGAAAAAACGGGATTTTCCAAACCTGTCAAGACTACAGGGCATTAAGGATGCATAAAGAATCAGATTTCTCCCATGAAGAAAAAATGGCACCCTGCGGGAGCCTGCCCCGCTGCCCCCGGCAGAACCCCTTATGTTATGTACGGTCTTCCCTTGTCCCCTCCATGCGCACAAAATAAATGGTTGTCCTCCATTTTTCATTTCCCTGCCGGATAGGGGCATACACATATTAAGGATCACTTACAATGGCCGGGGCCGTCAAAAGCGGTTGTATACTATGGCATATCAAGGGGCTCACGGCCCAACAGTTTTGGAGGAGTAAAGAATGATCGAATTCGACCATGTAGACAAAGCCTACAAAAATAAATCCGTTCTTCTTGATGTGAATCTCACCATCAACGACGGAGAATTTATGGTCCTTATCGGCGCGTCAGGCTGCGGCAAGACGACGCTTCTGAAGACCATTAATAAATTAAATACCATCAATGCAGGAGATATCAAAATCGACGGCAAGTCCATCAAGGGCATCCCCAGCATCGAGCTGCGCCGCCGCATCGGCTATGTGGTGCAGGACGCCGGGCTTTTCCCGCACATGACAGTGGCGGAAAATATCGGGGCGATCCTCAAGATTACCGGATATGACCCGAAAAAGCTGGACAGCCGGGTGGATGAGCTTCTCACCATGGTGGATCTGGCGCCGGGGGCGTACCGCGATCTCTATCCGTGCCAGCTTTCCGGCGGCCAGCGCCAGCGTGTAGGCGTCGCCCGTGCTTTCTCTACGAGCCCGGACATCATCCTCATGGATGAACCGTTCAGCGCTCTCGATCCGGTGACCCGGAGTGATCTCCAGGATGCCATCGTCAAGCTGCAGAAGCAGTTCCACAAAACCATCGTCTTCGTCACCCACGACATGGACGAAGCCATCAAAATGGCGGACCGGATCTGCATCATCCAGAACGGCCGCATCGTCCAGTGCGATACGCCGGAGCAGATTCTGAAGAACCCTGCCAATGACTATGTAAAAAATTTCATCGGCAAGAACCGCATCTGGTCCAATCCGGCTTTCATCCAGGCCAGCG
>CAUBUJ010000198.1 GCA_958439155.1 uncultured Veillonellaceae bacterium | reverse complement strand
TTACCAGCGCCGCGGGAAAGGTTTATTGCAGTTTTAATAGCAGATTTGCAGACAAAACTGCAATAAGAACTGCATTAAGAGAAAGAAGGTGAGGGGGGATGGAAAAAGAAAAGATCCAGCAGTTTTTCGAGATTATCAATGGGATTTCCGAAGCGGAATGGCAGACACTGAAAGAACGTACGGATTGGATATATCGCCGGGCCTCTTTAGATACGGTACCCAATTTCGATAAAAAAATGCTCCGATATTATACGGAGCAGACGGATAAGGAGTTCGCAATTGTTCGAAAGCTATACTCAGATCCCAAATAATTTTTCAACAACATGTATGGCTATTTTCTGAATAATGTCTAATGAGACAGCCCCGCCAATGGACTTCTCTGGACTAATTATAGCAAGGAGGGCAGGAAAGGAAGTGATGGGGATGGAGAAGGAAAGACGAATGGACCGGCTGCTTGGCCTCATGGAAGAGCTTGTGAGACAGCAGGAAGAGGCAGGGGATTTTCTGATGAGCGCTAAAGAGGCGGCATCCCGCATGGGAACGTCACCGGGAAATATTTATCAGTTTGTAAAGGCTGGCATGCTTCCAGCTCTCCGGTTCGGAAAGGATATACGAATCCGGGAAAATGCGCTGTGTGCTTTTCTTAGGGCATATGAAGGAAAAGATGTGCTTGCAGAGCTGGCGCGCCAGCAAAAGGCGGGAGCCTAAGAGGAGAAGAAAATGAAGAAGCTATTGATTATGGCAGCGATCGCGGCAGCGGCGTATGTGCCGGCGAGCTCGTACCTCTGGCAGCCCGAGCCCATGGTGGCGTATCGGGTGGAGGTAGACCAGGGGGATACCCTCTGGACACTGTGCTCGCGGATTGTGTCAGATGCGGATGATCTCCGGGAAGTCGTCGACCGGGCGCAGATCGAGAACGGCATCAAAGACGCGGCAACACTCCAGCCGGGGCAGGAAATTACGGTGAGAGTCAAGGAGATGCGGAAATGAGATGCTGCAGGAGATGGAAGCCTCTTTGGTGGATACGATTAAGCCCGTTGGAGAGGACGTCAGTGATCGCTGATTTTGCGATGTTGATTTCAGGAATCTCTTTGGGTGTGTCAATTATTCTTTATTTGATAACCGCTGAATAGAAAGAAATCAGTAGAGACAAAATGGATATGAGCACGGCGGATGAACTTTTAAGATCGATAAACCAAAATTCATCATGCCTGTCATCTTCCCAGTCAGCCAACAGCATTCTGCCATATTCTGTCACAGTGAATGCGGAATATCTTTGGTAGGCCTCATAGGGAGTATCCCTGGGGATCTTATCCAAAGGGACAATCCGACAGATGCAAGCTTTTCGGATTGCGGTATCCTCTTGGAGTTTTTCCAGGCGAGCGTAGGTCCCTTTGAATGGGAAGGCTTTGCAGATGTAATCGTCAGTCATGGTTTTATGGATTCCCTGATCTTGAATGAATTTTATGATTTTGTAGTCTGTAGCAGTAAGGTCATTAGCTGTGAGCATAGGAACACATCCTTTCTGCCGTTAGTATAGCAGGAATGGATAAAGGGAAGGAGATGCGGAAATGATTATTTGTCTTGATGGAGGAACGCTCACCAGGTACACGGTGAAGCCAACACTGGACCACCGGTGGTCGATCTTTCGGAAGAATCCCACAAAGCAGGAAAGAAGCTGGAAGCGGGTGAAGACCGCACTGATCTGGGAGAACCCAGTGTTTGCAGCAGCGGATTTGATCCAGTTCGGGACCAAGAGCCGGTACCGCATTTGGGTCGCCACGGAGGATCCCGACTTTTTGTACAAGGATATGACCCCATACAAGGGCACGCCTGATTTGATGGATTTGCTCCCGGAAGAAGCAAAGGCGGTGATAAAGAATGAAAACCATATCGACGGAAATTGAACCGAGCCTGCACCGGGACCTGGCCAATCTGGCCTGGGCGAATCACCGGTCAATGAAACAGGAAATGCGGATTGCTGTGGAACAGTATCTGAAAGCGCATGAGAAAGAACTGGCATGGGCCAGAGAGTTTGAGGAGAAGAAAGATGCAGGAAAATGAACTGAAACAGATCGAGCGGGAGTTTGAGACGCTTGCCGACGGACATCCGGAGTACAGCTACAAGCTTGTGATCGGGGACAAATTCGGCCAGGAGTGGTCCTTTTTTAAAGCGGCCCGGCAAGCCGACGTTTCGGACTGCCAGTGTAGTAGAAGGGGTGGATGAGGAATGGCCGTAAAGAAATGCCTTTTCTGCGGTGCTCCACTCTCCGGAAAGCAGACAAAATTCTGCAGTCACCGATGCTGTCGGCAGTGGTGGAAGAAGAATCCGCCAGTCCATGATGACCTGACCGTTCATACGGGATTCCCGCTGCGGATTTTCAACTGCAGGATGTGCGGTAAGGAAGTCCTGGTCTATGACGAGAAGGACCGGAGGGAAAGCTTCTGCTCCCGGGAATGCGAGCATGTGTACTGGAAGCATTCCAGCATTTACGCCAAGCAGGGCTCAGGAAGCACGGAGCATGCCAACCGCGGCATGAGCGGCGGCATGTCTCTGGGGAGCTTGATTCGCAGAGAAAGGAGGGATATGGAGTGAAAAAGCTGACAAAACGGGAGCAGTTCAAAAGAGAGGTCACCGGGATTGCAGGAGCAGAAGTGCCGTTTTCTCAAATCGTCGACAATTATGACCAGTTCATGGCGACGCAGAAGATCCTCGCTCATCCCGTCAGGCCGCATAAGGAATACAAGCCGCTTCAGGAAGCATTACGGGAGAGACTCCTTGATGAGTACTTGGCCAAAGAAAAGCGGGCAGAACATTGGGCGCTTTATTGCCATCGATATGAGAGGCTGCTCGAGCAGTTGGGCCATGCGTGGTCCAAACTGGGGCGCGGTCCGTGGCTGCCGGAACAGGAGCTTGGTTATTGGCACATAGATGAAACATTCTTGTGGAAACGCTTCAAGGAATTGAATCCAGAAAAGGCCAGATTGGATGATCTTTTCGGGACATACATCAAGATTCCCCTTGCTCTACGGAATGAGCCATGGGCGAAGATGGTCGCCGATGAAATATTCCCGGCAATAAAAAAAGCCCCGGGCGTTCTGATTGAGCTCCGGTCTTTCCAAGACTTTCTCTATAACCAGGCGGGGGTCGTTTTCTGGATTGGAGAGGATGGAGAGATGTGCTGGAATGGCGATGAATGCCTTCCAAAAAGAAAAAAGACTAAGCGCACGGCAATGCACTTAGTCCAGGCAAGTAAGATTT
>CAUBUJ010000197.1 GCA_958439155.1 uncultured Veillonellaceae bacterium | reverse complement strand
GATTAGTCCCGTAAAGGGAAGCAATTCGGGGAAAAAGGCCATTTTTCTATCATAGATAATTCTAAGCAGGCGGCATAAAATTTTTAAATGACACTATAGCAGGAAAAAATATAGCCTGGATAAAAGAAGGCATAAAAAAAACGCGGAACTCTCCGCGATATCGATCATTGGCAGGGGCAGGTGGGATCGAACCACCGCGTAACGGAGTCAAAGTCCGTTGCCTTACCACTTGGCTATACCCCCATACCCCGATTTATGGTAAAAAAAAATGGGGCGAGTGGTGGGGCTCGAACCCACGCATAACGGAGCCACAATCCGCCGTGTTAGCCGCTTCACCACACCCGCCACATACAGGTGCCATCGGGATTTCCCGTATGACGAATTTTATTGTATCATAGGCGTCCCATTTCGTCAACCCCTGCAGCAGGCGTAACACATCCAGCCTCTCCAGGCAGGCCCTTCCAGGGCGGAAAGGTGAAATTCTTCCGGCTAATTTCCCGGAACCGGTGAAAAAGAGCGCTCCCTTATGCTATGATAAAGAAAATATGATTTCCCGCGACAACGCGAAGGAGGCTCCTATGCAGGTACATATCGTTTCCCATCCATTGGTCCAGCACAAGCTGACCATTATGCGTGAAAAAGAAACCAGCTCCAATGATTTCCGCCGTCTTCTGCAAGAAATCACAGTCCTTCTGGGCTACGAAGTAACAAAGGACCTGGCGCTCGAAGATATTCCCATCGAAACGCCGGTGGCGCCCGCTACAGGAAAACGCCTCTCCGGGAAAAAGGTGGGCATCGTCCCAGTGCTCCGCGCCGGATTCGGCATGGTGGAAGGAATGCTCCAGCTCCTCCCATCGGCCCGGGTCGGCGTGATCGGCCTCTACCGGGATCCGAAAACCCTCTCCCCGGTGGAATATTACTGCAAACTCCCTGACGTGAATGACCGGGACTTCATCGTCGTCGATCCCATGCTCGCCACCGGCGGCAGCGCCATAGCCGCCATTGACATGCTGAAAGCCAAAGGCGTAAAAAATATCAAATTCCTCTGCCTCGTCTCCGCGCCGGAAGGAGTCAGGCGCCTCAATGAAGCCCATCCGGACGTCCCCATCTACACCGCCGCCCTCGACGACCATCTGAACGAACAGGGCTACATCGTCCCCGGCCTGGGCGACGCGGGAGACCGCATCTTCGGGACGAAGTGAGGGATTAGCTGTTAGCTGTTAGCTGTGGGCTGTTTATAGTGCCGCTCTGGAAAGGGCGGCATTTTTTGTGCGTCATGGGAACGGGACGCAGAGTACAAAGCGCAGAGAGGCGGTGCCGCCTGCGGCGGATTTTTGTAGTTCTCAGACGCCGAACGGGCTGGGGATCTAGCTGTCATGCTCAAAGATAGACGAGATGCGTCATTTGCGGCGGGCTCAAAGGTCTGAGGCGGAAATAGGAAAAACTCTTTATATTTGGGCTTCGCCGTGCGTGGCGGGTTTGAAACCACCTGGTACGCATACCCACCCCCTCTCAGGCCCTTGGCCAGCTCTCCCCTATCGGGGCGAGCCCTGCGAGTTGTCATTTTCCCTTTTTAGGATTGTCCCCATGCAATTCGGTGTATTGGGTGATAATGACGCATATCAAGGCTCGCCCCGGGCAGGGGAGGAAAGTGTGCCAGTGGTCACACTTTCCTCTGCTAAGAAAGCGGGCTCTGCCCTTTCCTTACTCCGCAGCGCGGACCTGTCAGCAAAGCTGCCTCCCAGGGGATGGGCCTGCATATATACTGGATAAACCTGTTCATGTGCGGCGAAGCCATACATAAAAAGCGCCTCCTGTTTCCTCTGACAGCTGATGGCAGAAAGCTGAAAGCTTGTATCATCGGCGGAGCCGCATATAAAAAAACTTCTCCTATTTCGACCTTAGACCTCCGACCCCAGACCTTTGACCCCGTTCTTATGACGCACACTCGCCTTCTTGTACCTGCGGCGAAGCCGCATAAGAAAAGCCCTTCCGCTTTCCTCTCCAGACTCCAGACTTCCGACTTCAGACCACGAGCTCTGCGCTAATGACGCACACTCCTCCCTCCTTTCCAAAAAGGCATCGTATATACTCATTTGAATATTTATATAAGTCGATGCACGTGTTATAATAAAAATGATCACATCGCCCTGTGGGCGCGTCATAGCATCATGTAAGAGGAAAAGAGGAAACATTATGGATTACGAACCGAGTTACAAAGAATTTTCGACCATCTTCAAAGCGCTCTCCGATGAGACACGGCTGTGCATCGTGGATATGCTTTCCTGCGCCGAACTCTCGGCTTGTGATATTCTCCGCAATTTCACGCTCTCCCAGTCCACACTGAGCTACCACATGAAGATTCTCATTGAAGCGCACATCGTCAATGCCCGCCGGGAAGGGCTCTGGACGAAGTATTCCATCAATGACGATACCTTCGCAAAAATCATGGACTTCCTGCCGGCGCTGTACAAAATGAAAAATGAATGCGTCTGCAAGCAGATCAAGTACGCCAAGGAAGGGGAAGTGTGCCTGCCCGGCAAGAATGGCCGCGATTCTTTCGGCTATTGACGGGCACCGGTTCATTTCACAAAAAAGAGGCTCCCTCTTATTGAGGCAGTCTCTTTTTTATGCTCAAATGATTCAAATTTCGTCTCTTGCCAGAGGGAAAGTCATGCAGTGCGGGCCGCCGCCGGATTTACAGATTTCTGTCATATCCGCTTCCAGCACGGTGAGTCCCTTCTTTTCCATGAGGACATTCACCTTGTGGTTCGACGCGAGCGCCGCCACCTTGCCCCGGCCGAGGGCCTGTACATTGCTCCCCAGATTCATCACCAGATCATCCGGCACGTCGATCATCTCGATATCCCTTTTCTTCACTTCCTCCAGAAATTCCGGAGGAAGCGCCTTCCGGTACGCCAGCGCCAGATGGGGCGCCACCAGGTTGAAAAGGAGGTCAATATGGAGGTACACCGGATCGGCAGGCACCGCAAGGACGGTATAGCCGAGAGGCGTGAGAGCCTGGCGGATTTCTTCTACCCCTTCCGCGTCGGACCGGGCTACCATGCCGATGGCGATGGTTTTATCATCGAGGAAAATAAAATCTCCCCCTTCGAAATGGCCGTGCCGTACCTGGCAGAGAAGGGGAATGCCGAGGGCCTTCATTTTCGCGCCGTAATCGGCGGTTTCCTTCTCCCGGAGGGGAATGCGGTACCGCCCGAGAATGTACCCTTCCCGGACGCAGCCGCCGAAATCGCGGGCAAA
>CAUBUJ010000196.1 GCA_958439155.1 uncultured Veillonellaceae bacterium | reverse complement strand
TTCGGGTTTGTACGCATGCCAATACCCGAAATCACCGCACCTGAGACCTCGCTTCATGCCTACAAACTTCAAAATCCCATTCAGCTCCCCGCCCATTAGAACTGGCCGGTGCCCGCAGGGCGAAATATAGGGCTGGTGGCGTCGTTCGGAGCGCCTGTTTGAGCGTAGCGCAGCGAAGCGAGTTGCGCGTAGAACAGTGACCAGCCCTATATTTCAGGCCAGGTCTACTGGGCGGCGCTTTCTTTTCTTTGCTTCGTTTCTTTTCTTGGGCGGCCAAGAAAAGAAATGAAGTTCCCCCAATGGAATCCATTGGAAAAGAAAAGTATGGGTGGAATGCTAATGGACTCCTATTCCAAAAACAGAAAATATGAACCGAGCCCGCCCGGCGTATGAGGGCCTTTCAAAATTCCGCCGAAGGCGGCTCCTCTTCCCTCTTCAGACTCCCGGCTTCAGACTTCAGACTCCACGCCAATGACGCATCATAGGCCTTAGACCTTTGACCTCAGACCCTTGACCCCAGGCAAAATGACGCACGCCCCATCATCTGCCGTCATGACGCGCAGCCCGTTATGCCTCAATTCCCTGGAGATTCCTCCAACCACGGTACCGGCTGTACCAGGCCATCATGAGGAGGCCGATGGTCCAGGATACGGGATAGACCAGGTAAATGCCGGTCACTCCCGGGAAGAAAGGCGGCGCAAACCACACCCAGAACATGCGGAAGACGCAGAAAGAGAAGAGCATCACAATCATAGGCGGGACACTCCGCCCTACGCCGCGGACGGCACCGCCCAGAATATTGAGGAGTGTCATAATGATGTAGAAGGGACAGAAATACCACATAGCCCGCTCCGATTCGGCAATGACCGCCGGATCGTCCGTAAAAGCGCCGATGACAGTGTCAGAGAAGAGCAGCACCGCCGCGCCCGCTGCCGCCGCGTAGATCGTGCCCATAGAGAGTGTCACTGCCAGGCCTTTCTCCATGCGCTGCCGTTTCCCTGCGCCGTAATTCTGCCCAATGAAAGTGGTCGCCGCCATGCCGATGGCCAGAATGGGCAGCACGATGAGGCCGTCAATGCGGAGATACACCCCGAAGCCTGCCACCACTGCCGCGCCGTACCCATTCACAGCGGCCTGGACAATCACATTGGAAATACCGATCACCATATTCTGCACGCCCACCGGAATGGCCACCCGGAGAATCCGCCGGGCCATGGCCGGATGAAGGGCGATTCTCTGGAAATGCACCTGGTAATCTGTCTGCTTCCTCGCGAGACAGGCAAGGCAGAGCGCAGCCGACAGCGCCTGGCCCGCGTCTGTCGCAAAAGCCGCCCCGGCGACACCCATGCCAAGCCATCCGATTCCTATGAGGGCGAGCGCCACATGGACGATGCCGGCGATCCCAAGATAGAGAAGAGGCGCCCTTGAGTTGCCTGCCGCGTTCAGAATCCCTGCTGCCATGTTGTAGAGCACGTTGAAAAGGAGGCCTCCTGCGTAGATTTTTAGATAGAGCGCCGCCTCAGGCAGCACTTCTTCCGGCGTATCCATCCAGCGGAGAAGGGTTTCCGTGCCGGCGATGCCTCCCGCCGTGAGAAGCGCCCCCAAAATGACAGCGATAGCCAGCGCCGTGTGGACCGCTTCCTGGGTACGCTCTTTCTGCCCGGCACCGAGGTACTGTGCCACGATGACCCCGGCGCCGACTGCCGCGCCCTGGCTGAAAGCGATGAGAAGATAAATCACCATGGTGCTCGCTCCTACCGCGGCAAGGGCGATGCTCCCGACAGCGTGCCCTACGATGATAGAGTCAATGGTGCTGTAAAGCTGCTGGAGAAGATTGCCCAGCATGAGAGGCGCGGAAAAAAGAAGGATCTTCTTCCAGATCGATCCTGTGATCATGAGATCATTCCGTCTTTTTTCCATGGTCTGCCTCCCAACTGCACGCGCTCTTCGTGTATCAATATTGTATGAAAGGAAACAGGGAAAATCAATGTCAACCGCCAGGAGATTTTCATTTCAAATAAAAAGACTGGAAGAAAGGCTGCCTTCTTTCCAGTCTTTGGTGCGGATGGAATTCTTCAGAAAAGAACGCTGCCCATTCCTTTTCCATTCACGCTTTTTCTTTATCCCACTGGAGGAATTTCCCAGTGACCGCATCGATTTCAAAGCTCCAACGGTCATCATTGAGGTAGATTTTCCCGCTGTATGTAGGATGGCCATGGAAATGATCCCGGCCCATGTGGATGTTCCGTCCGTCTGTGCCAGGCACACGGGCCAGAGCCATCGCCTCCGCTTCTTTCCAGTCCAAGCCGTCCTTCAAGTCTGCCCCAGCCCAGGACTGCACCGGCAGAAGGGGCTTTCTCTCGTCTCTGCCAGTGTCCCTGCTGCAGGGACACTGGCAGATCTGAGCAAGGACCTGGCGGAGTGTCCCCACGCTCACTGCGTCTCCCGGATCGGCCTGGTCCAAATCCACTGTCGGAAGTCCTGTCACTGCCTCTGCGGTGACCCGGTTCGCATAGACATAGCCAATACTTGCAGTGGACGCCTGCACATTTTTTGCTGCTGCGTTATTGGCATACACATTGCCCCCTTCGAGACGTACCCCGGATGCATACTGCGGCGACCGGGCCGGGCCGTTTTCTTCCGCGCCGGCAGAGGCAAATCCTCCCAGAGCCGCGCAGAGCGCCAGTGCCGCGATTTTTCTGTATTTCATATTTGATTCCTCTCTTCTAATCATTAATAATGTGATTATTTTTATTATAATAAAGTCACAGAGCCTGTCAAGTCTGCTTCTTTCCTGCCGCCCTGCGGTTTCTCTGCTATAATACATATATTGACATATTGCAATAAAAAAAGGAGGACCTATGTTATTCTTTGTCAATGATTACGGCGAAGGGGCGCATGAAAAAATTTTGCAGCGCCTTGCTGAAACGAACCGGGAACATCTCACCGGCTACGGTACCGATCCTTATACAAAAAGCGCGAAGGAGAAAATCCTTGCCGCCGCAGGCTGCCCTGACGGGGATGTCTATCTTCTCGTGGGCGGCACCCAGACCAATGAGACCGTGCTTTCCGCATACCTCCACTCCTATGAAGGCGTCATCGCCTGCGACAGCGGCCATATTGCCGTTCATGAAGCGGGCGCTGTGGAACACACCGGCCACAAAGTGCTGCCCCTTCCCAGTCATGATGGAAAAATGGACGCCCAGGAACTTTCGGACTACCTCCGCGCCTTCTATGCGGATGAAAACTATGAACACATGGTCATCCCCGGCATGGTCTATATTTCCTACCCCACCGAATTCGGCACGCTCTACACGAAAGAAGAACTCACCGCCATTTAC
>CAUBUJ010000195.1 GCA_958439155.1 uncultured Veillonellaceae bacterium | reverse complement strand
CGGAGAAATAAGCAGGAATTGGAAGCATCTGTCCCCTATGGGATGGGTGCTTTTTTGTGCAGCATGGCGGGATTTTGCGAATCATGCATCATGGGAGCGGGACCCGTGGTCTGAGGTCTGAGGTCGAAGACCGGTTGGTGCGTCATGGGAGTGGAGTCTGAAGTTGGGAGTCTGAAGTCTGGAGAGGGAAGCGGAAGGGCTTTTTATATGCGGCTCCGCCGGCGGGAGGCGGGTGCGGTACTGCATCATGGGAGCGGGGCCCGTGGTCTGGGGTCTAAGGTCAAAGGCGGGAATAGGAAGGAATTTTATATGCGGCTCCGCCAGTGTAAATAAAGAGGGGATTTGATATAAAAAATATACCACCACAGGACATATTGATCCTGTCGTGGTATAATAAATTCAAATGGGGATGACCCACCGGCGTTGCCTTGCCGGCTCCCCCAATAATGTTCACATGTGAGAAGAGCCGTCATAAGCTGCTTATATACCGCCGCTTAAACGGTTTTTTCAGTATGGAAATGATAATGCATTCCTCCAGTGCTGAAAGAACGGCTAAAATTACACTGTGCGGCAGAAATAAAAGGAAGGCTTAGCCCCACTAAACCTCCCTTTTATTTCTTTGCCCAGCACAATTTTATCTCGCTCTTTCATCCCATGGGAATGCATCATCATTTCCTGAAATTATTTCTAACATTCATGATCACAGCTACGAGCATGCCGAAGGCAATCATCAAAGACAATGCTTCAAACACAGACACTATGATCACCACCCTTCGCGGGGCACCAGCCGCCGTGGGTCATCCATTCGTATTATAACAGCAGCGGTCAAGATGAGCGGCGCATCATGTCCGGGGAGGACGGGAGTGCGTCATGGGGACGGGGCCCGTGGTCTGAGGTCTAAGGTCTAAGGTCTAAGGCGAGAATAGGAAGGAATTTTATATGCGGCTCCGCCTCTTAAAAGCTATCAGCTCTCAGTCTTCAGCGATCAGTGGAAATCGGAAAACTCTTCGCAATAGATTTTCCAAGGGACAAGACGAAATAGGCGTCATCGGAGCCGGATGCATACAAGATGAATGTATTTAACGGTAGAAAGAAAGTACGGGAAAGAGTGGAGACCCCTTGTGGGTCCCCTTTAGGGTGGATCTCAGGTACAAAACGGTCAAGCTCCGGGCGTCGGTATTTTGGAGGGATAGGGATGAGCGTCATGCTTTTTCCCTTGCGCATTCATGATATAATACACATAGAAAAGGGATGATCCCGGTGGTAGCACGCCGGTCGCCCCTCAGATTATAGAAATTGAAGAAGGCCGCCGCAGCTTGCGCTGGTTTTAAACCGCCATAATGGCGGCTTTTTTCATGGGGATTTTACTTCCCATTCATGATCAATACGATCAGTGTGGCAAAAGCGATCATCAAGGACAATGCTTCGTATACACTCATACTGATCACCCCCTTGCGGGGTACCAGCTCACCGGAATCATCCTGCATGTATTATAACAGTAAAAGTCAAGATTTGTAGTGCGTTATGGGAGCGGAGAGCAGAGGGCAAATTGCAAAGTACAGAGCGGTGGTGCCGCCTGCGGCGGGAGTATAGTCCAAGGTACTGGACGGGCGGGGCGTATGTGAGTCATAAGAGCTGGATAGGAAAGATTTCTCCACTCTTTCCCGTACTTTTTTATAGCACACGGCGCATACAGCAGAATGGGTCCGGTCGAAATGACGGCCATTTTGAAAATGCCTTCTCCTCTGAACTGGCAGCACGGACTGATGGGACTCTTTTTTGCTGACAGCTAATGGCTGAAAACTTCTCTTGCTATGCACGGCGAAGCTAAAATATAAAAAGGCATTCTCATTTCGGCCTTAGACCCCAGACCACGAGCCCTGCGCCCATGACGCACCAATCGCTAACAGCTAAGAGCTAATAGCTAATAGCCAAAAGCTAACAGCCAAGAGCTCCTTCCTCATTTGAATTTCTTCCCCCATGGTGGTATCCTAAGGGCAATTCCTGAGGTGTCCACAGGAAAATAATCGCGGGAATGTCCCGCGGCAAAGAAGGCGTTATTTTGACAGAAAGAGAAGAAATAGAAACATTTGCGGAGAAGAAGCTCCCTGATTTTTATCCTTATGCGGAATTGGCGAGCGTGTCCACGAAGCACCAGAATATTCCGGAAACGGCAGCGTACCTCCAGGAGACGTTCAAGTCTTACGGCGCGGCGAAGACGGCGATTTGGACGGACTGCGGCGGCCATCCTGTAGTGTTTGCCGAATTTAAGGGAAAGTCTCCGAAGACCCTCCTTTTCTACAACCATTACGATGTGCAGCCGGCGGAACCGCTCAATGAATGGCATTCCGATCCTTTCGTCCCCACCGTGCGGGACGGGAAACTCTATGCCCGGGGCATCTGCGATGACAAAGGCGAGCTCATGAGCCGCCTCACTGTGGTGGATTATTTCAATCATCACGGCGGCCTGCCGGTGAATCTGAAATTCATCGTCGAAGGGGAAGAGGAACTGGGGAGCCCCCATGTGGATCAGTATGTGCATGCCCACGCGAAGGAACTTTCCGCGGATGTGTGCATCTGGGAAGGGGGCGGCAAGAATGAAGAGGAGAAATTCCAGATCACCTGCGGCATGAAGGGCATTTTCAGCTTCGATATGGAAGTGGTCACCGCCGAGAAGGATATCCACTCTTCTCTTGCGTGCTACGCGGACAATGCCGCATGGCGTCTCGTGAAGGCTCTTTCGTCCCTCCGCGGTGAGAATGGCCGTGTTCTCGTGGATGGTTTCTATGATGACATTCTCCCCATTGACGATACCATGCGCAAGGTCCTGGACCAGTACCATTTCGACAATGAAACGGTAAAGAAAGCGAACGGCCTTTTCGGCGATTTCGTCACGGACAAGCCGAAGGAAGCGCTTATGTGCGGCCCGACGATCACCATCAACGGTCTGTCTTCCGGCTTTGAAGGGGAAGGGACGAAAACGATCATTCCGAGAAAGGCTCATGCCAAACTGGACTGCCGTCTCGTGCCGAACCAGGATCCGGAGAAGATGTTCCACCTCATCGAGAAGCAGCTCGTGAAGAACGGCTTCCCCGACGTGAAACTCACTTTCGGCGTCGGCGAGAAACCGTTCCGCTCCGATATGAATGATCCTTTCGTAAAGCTCTGCACCAAGACGGCGAAGGATGTCTACGGGGAAGAGGGCATCGTGATCGTTCCCAATATGCCAGGCGGCGGCCCTGGATACCAGTTCGTCACAGAACTCCACGTACCGGTGGTGCTGGTGGGCATCAATTACGCCGGCAGCGGCCCTCACGCCCCGAATGAAAATATCCGCATCGACGATTACAAGGAAGGCACCTACTACATGGTGAAACTTCTTGAGGC
>CAUBUJ010000194.1 GCA_958439155.1 uncultured Veillonellaceae bacterium | reverse complement strand
TCCGCATCGACGATTACAAGGAAGGCACCTACTACATGGTGAAACTTCTTGAGGCGTATGGAAAAGAGTAATCTGTGAAATGAAAAAGGAAATGGCTTCGCGCTGTTTCCTTTTTTGTAACTATGGGGTGGTGCGTCATTGGCGTAGGGCGCAGAGAGCAGAGCGATGGATGCTGGCCGCATGGGCATGAGAAGGCCCAGAGTTCAGAGCTGCCAGTTTAGAGGGGCGGTGCGCCGCTTCAAATACAATGGGCGGCGGAATTTTGATGGTTCTCAAGCGCCGAACGGGCTGGAGACTGTCAAGCCCAGGTGTGGCCGGGACTGCCTCATTTACGGCGGGGCCCGCGGTCTGAGGTCTAAGGCGGAAATAGGAAAGCTTTTTTTATATTTGGGCTTCGCCGTGCATGGGCTGGTCAAAAACCACTTATTACGCAGACTCAACCCCTCTCAGCCTCCTTCGTCGGCAGCTCTCCCCCAAAGGGGCGAGCCTTGGTTTTTGTCATTTCTGCGGTATGCCTGATTCAAGCATGCGCACAAACCAAAAACGGAAAAATGACACCTCGCAAGGCTCCCCCCTTTTGGGGGGGAGCTGGCCAAGGGCCTGAGAGGGGCTGGGTATGCGTACCAGGTGGTTTCAAACCTGCTATGCACGGCGAAGCCCAGACTACAAAAATCCCGCCGCCCATCCGATCTGAGGCGGCGCACCGCCCCTCTAAACTCATAACTCTCAACTCTAACCTCCGCTCCCATGACGCACTTTCCGCCAGCCGCCGTCATGAATCCAATTTCCTGTCAAAACTCTTGACGGCAGGAAGAAAAAAAGGTAATATACCTTTGTATATAAGCATAGAAAGAGACGGTCTGTGCTGCGTGCCCAAAGAGAGCTTCCGCAAGGTGAAAGGAAGCGGCACCGGTATGGATGGATCACTCTGGAGCTTGCAGGGAAGAAAAGCCCTGCCGGGACATCGTTAACTGTACCGAGCGGCCGCAAGGCCAGTAGGGTGGTACCACGGGAATCTTCTCGCCCCTTTTTGGGGCGGGATTTTTTTATTTCCCTTCTCTTTCTTTTCGTTTCTATAGGCCAGCCCATTATATAAAGGAGAAAACACATGGACTACAGCAAGACTTTACATCTGCCGCAGACAGACTTCCCCATGCGGGGCAATCTGCCGCAGAATGAACCGCGTTTCCTGAAATTCTGGCAGGATCTGGACGTATACCACAAGCGCCTTGAGAAGCGTGACGGCGCGCCGAAATTCGTCCTTCACGACGGCCCGCCTTACGCGAACGGCAAGATCCACATCGGCCATGCCCTGAATAAAACCATTAAGGATATTATTTCCAAGTACAAAGCCATGACCGGCTACTATTCGAACTACGTCCCCGGCTGGGATACCCATGGCCTTCCCATTGAATACGCGGTGCTGAAGGATTCCGGAGAAGACCGGGCGAATATGACGCCCCTCGAACTGCGCCGGAAATGCCTGGCGTACGCGAAAAAATGGATTGCCATCCAGAAGGAAGATTTCATCCGTCTCGGCGTCATCGGCGACTGGGACAAGCCCTATGTGACCTATGATCCGAAGGTGGAAGCGAAGGAACTGGAAGTCTTCGGCAAGATGGCGGCGAAAGGCTACATTTACAAAGGAAAGAAAGCTGTCTACTGGTGCCCCCACTGCGAGACCGCTCTGGCGGAAGCGGAAATTGAATACAAGGACCGGAAATCCCCGTCCATTTACGTGAAATTCCCCGCTATGGACGTGAAAGGCCTCGGACCGAAAGGCGTGCCGAAAGAGAAACTCTTCGCCGTCATCTGGACGACAACGCCCTGGACCATTCCGGCCAACCTGGCGATCTGCGTGAATCCGAAATTCACCTACGTATGGGTGCACAATCTGGACACTGACGAATACTACCTGATGAATAAGGAACTCGCCCCGGCGGCGCTCAAAGACTGCAAGGTGGAACATTACGAGCTGGCCGGCCGGGAAATGACCGGCGCCGAATGGGAGCTCGCTACGTTCAAGCATCCCCTCATTGACCGTCCGTCCTACGTGCTCGAAGGCAATCACGTCACCCTTGACGCCGGCACAGGCTGCGTCCACACCGCTCCTGGCCACGGCATCGACGACTTCGAAGTGGTCCAGTCTTATAACAACAAAGGCAAGCTCCATCTGGATCCGCTCTGCCCAGTAGACGGCAAAGGCCGCATGACCGCGGAGGCGGAAGATCCGGACATCACCGGGAAATCCGTATGGGACGCGGAAATTGATGAAATCAAAAAACTCGCCCATGCAGGCATGCTCCTCGGCAAGAAGAGCCTCCACCATCAGTACGCTCACTGCTGGCGCTGCAAGAACCCCATCATTTACCGCGCCACCGACCAGTGGTTCGCGTCCATCAATTCCTACCGCGACCAGGCACTGAAAGCGGTGGATGAGACCCGATTCATCCCCGCCTGGGGCCATGACCGCCTGTACAACATGATCCGCGACCGCCAGGACTGGTGCATTTCCCGTCAGCGCTCCTGGGGCGTACCGATTCCGGCGTTCTACTGCGATGACTGCGGCAAGTACATCATCAATGAAGAAACCGTGTCCCACGTGATGGACATGGTTGCCAAAGAAAGCACCGACGCCTGGTGGGCTCATACGACGGAAGAACTTCTGCCGAAGGATTACCACTGCCCCTTCTGCGGCGGCACCCATTTCCACAAGGAAAAGGACATCATGGACGTATGGTTCGACTCCGGCTCCACCTGGAACGGCGTCCTCCGCCAGACTCCGGACATGGACTATCCCTGCGAAATGTACCTCGAAGGCGCTGACCAGCACCGCGGCTGGTTCCACAGCTCCCTCCTCACCTCTGTCGCTGTGAATGGCTGCGCGCCGTATAAATCCGTTCTCACCCACGGCTTCACCATGGATGAACAGGGCCGGAAAATGTCCAAGTCCGTAGGCAACGTGGTAGCGCCGCAGGAAATCATCAATAAATACGGCGCCGATGTGCTCCGTCTCTGGATTTCTTCTGTCGACTACCAGGGCGACGTTCGTCTCGGCAACAAAGTCATCAAAGTGATGAGCGAAGTGTACCGGAAGATTCGCAATACCTTCCGGTACCTCCTGGGCAATCTGTACGACTTCAATCCTGCAACCGACGCTGTCCCCTATGACCAGATGGAAGAATTCGACCGTTGGGCGCTCCTCCGGATGGAACGGGTCCGCAACGAAGTGACAGAAGCGATGGAAAATTACCAGTTCCACGTGATGTACCACGCGATCCACAATTTCTGCACCGTCGACCTCTCCGCGATCTACCTGGACGTGCTGAAAGACCGGATGTACGCGGAAAAAGCAGACGGACACCTCCGCCGCAGCGCCCAGACCGC
>CAUBUJ010000193.1 GCA_958439155.1 uncultured Veillonellaceae bacterium | reverse complement strand
GTGAATAGCTATAGGAGCTCCGGCTACCTAAAATTTGTTGCATTTGATCTTGCACTTTTCATTTTTGTTTTTTATGAAAAATATGCGAATCAATCTCATCTATTTAAAAAGCTTTACATATTTTTTGACGGTGCCGAAAAAAAAGAAAGACTGTCCATTGACAGAACGGCCCTACAATTCTCGGTGTAAGGAACGAAACGATATAGTTCGTTTCCGCTCCTGGTACTTGTAGGAGGGAATAGAAATGATTCTGAAAACGATGAAAAGAAGATCGGTCATTCTCTGCGCTCTGGCACTGATCGGCGGAGGTTTCGCCGTCACCGCGGCAACGTCCCATTGGAACGATGCGTCCGCCACGCCTGCAGCAGTGGTGAAGACCCAGGTGTCTCCGGAAACTGACTGGGAGACATGGAAAGCCAACTGGGACAAGGTGAAGACCAATTACAAAGCCGTCGCCATGACACCTGGCGCTGATGAATCGAAGATGAACTTCGGCTGGTATTCTGAAGGGACAGGCTCTGCGGTGGTCCGTGTGGCGCAGGATAAGACCATGGAAGGCGCCAAAGAATTCACCGGTACTGATGCGGCGGGGACCGTCATTGGCAATACCCAGTACCGTTCCAACAAGGTTACTGTAGACGGACTCAAACCGAACCGTACTTACTGGTACCAGGCGAAGGTCGACGGCAAGTGGCAGGAAGCGCAGTCTTTCCGCACCGGTGATCCGGATAACTTCACTGTCATGTATGTAGGCGACCCACAGCTGGGCGCGTCCAAAGGACAGGCTCCGACAGAAAGCGGCAAGAAGCAGGACGCGGAGCTCGCTGCCAGAAACGATGGCTTCAACTGGAACAAGACATTGAACGCGGCTCTCAAAGATCATCCCGATATTGACTTCCTTTTAAGCCCTGGCGATTCCATCAATGAACCGGCAGCAAGCCTGGATCCGGCAAAGGTGCAGCAGCAGGAATATGAATACGCTGCATACCTTTCGGCAGACGCGCTCAAGAATCTGCCTGAATCGTCGGCCATCGGCAACCATGATTCCATGACGACCGGTTACCAGAATCATTTCAATAACCCCAATCCCTTCACGGAAGAAGGAAATCCGACCCCCGCAGGCCATGGCTATTACTACACCTACGGCCCGGTGCTCTTCATGGTGATCAACGGCAACAACTACAATGCTTCTGATCATAAGGCACTCATTGAAAAAGCCATCGCCGCACATCCCGATAAGAAGTGGAGAGTCGTCGTCATGCACCAGGATATTTACGGCTCCGGCTATGATCATTCCGACTCCGACGGCATCATCCTCCGGAACCAGCTCACTCCGATTTTTGACGCCAACCATGTAGACATCGTGCTCCAGGGCCATGATCATACCTATGCCCGTACCTACCAGCTTTCCGGCGACGGCAGAGATCACGCGACCTTCGATGATATGCGCGCACCCGGACAGAGCGGCCAGCACCACAATCTGCTCGATGAAAAGCTGAAAACCGATCCGAAGTACAAACAGTTCTACGAATCCCAGAATATGTGCTACACCATTGCGGATATGAAGCAGGGCGTGCTGAAGAATCCGAAAGGCGTCTTCTACCTGACTTCGAACTCTGCGACAGGGTCTAAATTCTATAACCTCATCGCTCAGCAGCAGGATTATATTGCCGCCCGCAACCAGACCTGGCGTCCGACTTACTCGATTCTGAACTTCACGAAGAACAGCTTCAAAGTGATTACCGTAGACGCTGAAAGCAATACCCCCATTGATGAAGCGTATACCATTATTAAAGACTGATTTTCGCAGTACATAAAAGGATATGCTCCGCCCTTTCCGGGCAGCGGCATGGCAATCCTTTTTACAAGGAAGCATTTTCTGCTTCCTTAAGAAGGTATGGATCACCCCCTTTCACAATGATCCCTTTGAAAATGACAGATTCCTCCGCTTCCGATGACCGCGGGATGACCCATTTAAACTCAATGATCAATACCTTCTTAAAGAAGCGGAGGAACTGCTCTTAGTTTGCCTCAGGGAGATTTTATGAAGTCATTGTTTTCTTACTGGTGGGTTCGTCTGATTGTGATTGCGCTGGTCCTCATAGGGGCCGCAGCGTTTCTCTGGTCGTATAACCAGGTCAATAAACCGCAGCTTGTGAATATTGAAGGACGCAGCTTTGTCCGGGCGGAGGTAACGGAAGTGGTGCGGGACAATATCCAGGAGAACGGGGCCCGCATCGGAGACCAGATCGTGCATCTCCGCATTGAAAGCGGCCCTGACGCCGGGAAAGTCGTAGAAGCGAACAGCCCGAACGGTCTGCTTTTCGGTGCTGTCTGCGAGCCGGGCATGCAGGTTATCGCCATTTCCAGCGTCGTGGGAGAGCTCCACGTAACGACCGTATACAATGTGGACCGGTCCCTGCCGACGATCGTCATGATCCTCCTCTTCCTCGCGGCGCTTTCCCTCGTCGGCGGGAAGAAGGGAATCCGTTCCGCCATTTCCCTTGTTTTTACCTTTGTATGTTTCCTCTTCCTTTTCTTCCCGATGATTCTCCGCGGGCTTTCGCCCCTTCCGGCGGCGGTGATCGTGTCGGCGCTGGTGCTGATCGTGACGATCTGGCTGATCTGCGGAACGGGGAGAAAAACATGGTGCGCCATGCTCTCTTCCTTCCTGGGCGTTCTCGTATCTGTAGCGGCGGCCTTCCTTTTCGGAAAGGCGGTCTCTGTGACGGGATACAATGTGCCTGAAATTGAGACACTCATTTTTGTGGAGCAGAATACGCTCATCAATGTGGGCCAGCTCCTCTTCGCGGGGATTCTCTTCGCCTCTCTTGGGGCAGTCATGGATATTGCCATGGATATTTCTTCCGCGGTGAATGAAATCCACCGGAGAAAGCCCCAGCTTTCCAGCAGGGAACTCTTCAAGAGCGGCATGAACGTCGGGCGGGACGTGATGGGGACCATGTCGTCCACGCTCATTCTGGCCTTTTTCGGAGGGTCGCTTGGGATCTGGGTGATGGACTATGCCTATGATCTGCCTTTCCTCCAGCTGATCAGCTCCAATGCGGTGACCGTGGAAATCATGCGGGGCTTTGCCGGGAGCTTCGGCGTCATTTTTGCGGCGCCCATTGCGGCGGCACTCTCGGCGTGGCTTCCTTTCAGCCATGAAAAATAATAGAATGAACCATCATTTCTATGAAAAGAATCTGCCATAAAGGCGGATTTTTTTTATGGCCCTGTGTTACAATACTAAGAAAAAGAAAAGAGGGAAACCACATGGGGAAACATATACTGCTCATCAATGACCTGCCTGGCTACGGAAAGGTGGCCCTCGCGGCGATGATGCCTGTCCTGGCTCACCTGGGGCACCATTTGTACAACCTGCCTACGGCGCTCGTGTCCAATACGCTGG
>CAUBUJ010000192.1 GCA_958439155.1 uncultured Veillonellaceae bacterium | reverse complement strand
ATGCCGATCACCGTGAAAGGATCATTGTTGATGCGGAGCTTCTTTCCGATCGGATCTTCGCTGCCGAACAGATTATCCGCGATGGTTTTCCCGATCACCGCAACCCGTTCCCGGCCATTGTATTCCTGCTCCGTCCAGTACCGCCCTTCTGACACAGGAATATTGCCTACCTTCTCATACTCACTGGTCACGCCGTAGACCTGAGTGGTCCAATTCTTGTTGCCGTAAACCGTCACATAGCTGGCACGCACCATAGGGGAACTGGAGGCGATATTGGGGAGATTCTTCACAGCCAGGTAATCCTTGTAAGTGAGACTTTCCATGGTGCCTGCGGCGGGACGGACGCCGGGCTTGCGGCTCGTACCGGGCATCACCGTGAGAAGGTTGGATCCAAGGCTTGAAATATTGCTCTCAATATCCTGGCGCACGCCGTAACCGATGGACATGAGGGCAATCACCGCGGCCACGCCGATGATGATGCCCAGCATGGTGAGAAGGGACCGGAGCTTGCTCGCGATGATCGATTCCCACGCCATGAGGACGCTTTCAAAGTACATATTGGTCATCGTACCGCCCCCTTCACATCCCGGTGGATATGCCCGTCCGACAAAATCACATGCCTCGTGGCATAGTCTGACACATCCGGCTCATGGGTGACAAGGATAATGGTTTTCCCTTCCTGATAAAGCCTGGTGAAAATGTCCATCACATCCCTGGTCGCTTTGCTGTCCAGATTGCCTGTAGGCTCATCGGCCATAATGATGGACGGATCATTGATAAGGGCTCTCGCGATAGCCACGCGCTGGCGCTGCCCGCCGGAAAGCTCGCTCGGCATATGGTCCACCCGGTCCGCCAGGCCCAGACGGGTGAGCATCTCCACCGCCCGGCGGCGCCGGTCCTTTTTGAACACATTGCCGTAAATCATAGGAAGAATCACATTGTCCGCCGCGGACAGACGGGGGAGCAGATTGAAGCTCTGAAAAACGAAGCCAATTTTCTTATTTCTCGTAAAAGCCAGCTGATCATCGGAGAGATCGGCCACTTCCTCCCCGTCCAGCTTGTAAGAACCCCGGGTCGGCCGGTCGAGACAGCCCAGAATATTCATGAGTGTAGACTTTCCCGCGCCGGAAGGACCCATGATGGAGAGAAACTCCCCGGCGCCTACCTCCAGATTGATATCCGTCAGGACAGGCACTTCTTCTTTTCCGATATAGTAGCTTTTCCCGATGTGGGACAGCGCAATCACAGGCCGCCCCATGCTTTCGGCGCCCATGATCAGAACCCCGGGCCGCGGTGACTGTTCTTGGCAGACACTGCCGCCTTTTCCTGTGCCACCGTGCCGCTTACTACAATTTCGTCCCCTTCAGAAAGGCCCTTTGTGACTTCGGCGCTCGTGTTGGAGGTGATGCCCGTCGTAATATAGACCTTTTCTACATCCTTCCCTGCTTTCTTGTACACATAGGACCCTTTGCTGTCGCTCCGCACCGCAGTGAGCGGAATCAGAAGAGAATCCGTATCTTCCCGTCCGCCGATTTCCGCCCGGGCCGTCATGGACGGATAGAGCCCGTCCAGCTCGTCCTGATTGATCAGCACATACACGGTGTAGTACACTACCGACGAAGACGACGAGGAAGCACTGCCGGAAGAGGTGGTGCTGTGTTCTTTTTTTGAAATATTTTCCACGATGCCGTGGAACGTCCGGTTCGGGTAGGCGTCTACGGTAAACTGTACAGACTGTCCCGTTTTGACTTCCCCAATATCGGTCTCATCCACGAGAAGCTCAATCTGCATAGACGTAAGATCCGCCACAGTAGCAATGATCATCTGGCTCGAGAGCCCCTGGGAAACGGTGGCCCCTTCTTTCATGGGCTCCCCGATGACTGTCCCATCCATAGGCGACAGGATGATCGTATCATTCACGTCCGCTTCCGCCTTGTCATACGCGGCCTGGCTGTTCAGGTACTCCAGGCGGGCATTGTCCATTTCCTGGTAGGAAATCGCCCCCTGGTCGTAGAGCCCTTTCAGACGGAGATAGTAAGACTCCTTGTTGGAAAGAGTATTTTCCGCCTGCTTCAGCGTGCTCGTCGCCGCTTTGGACTCGATCACAGCGATCTGCTGGCCTTTGGTCACTTTCTCATTCTGTTTCACCAGCACCTGCTGGAGCGTACCCGATACGGTAGCGGACAGATCGACACTCTTCACAGGCTCAATGGTACCGGTCGCGTCAATGGTGACGCCAATACTGCCGCGCTCCACCCTGCCCAGGGTATACGAAGGCTTGGCCCCTTCTTCCGATTTCATATGCCAGTAATATCCGCCGCCGGCAGCGACCATGACCGCCATGGCGAGAGCAATCCATTTTTTTCTGATCATCACCGCTCATCTCCCCTGTCTCTTGCAATGGTTCCCGGTGGAAACCCGTTCTATTTTCTGTGGAGTGTAATCTCCCAGCTAAGTTACTTATTATTATATATGTTTCCCCTCTTTTTGCAAATTATTATTTGTAATACTTTATAGTTTATTAAATAAGAACTCCTCCCGTCCGCCGGCTGCCAGAAAACAACGCCGGCATCAGGATTATCCCCAATTTTCTTTTGACGAAGAGAAGAAAATCCTTTACAATAACCGTAGATGGAGGCAGTATGGTCACACACGATAAAGCAGCAAAAAAATTTTTGATCGAAAATCCGAAAGGCACATCGTACCTCGAATACAGTACAGACGATGGTGCCATTACGGTGCTGCATACAGTCGTGCCTGATCCCCTCTCCGGCCATGGACTGGCAGGCGAGCTGGCAAAGGCGTGCTTCCAATTTGCGCGAAACGAAAAGAAACCCATCCGTTCAGAATGTTCCTACATGACCGCCTGGCTGAAGCGGCATCCTCAGCAGTAATTCATTCTAAACGGAAGCAGCCTTCGCTGCTTTTTTATTGTCCCATTTCCTGAACTTTTCAGGCTGGAACTTCCTATGGTGCGCAGATTCCCTGCGGAAACGGATTTCCTATGTATACCTCTTCTTTATTCCAGACCCCGGCGGCGTTCAGTGATGTGAAAGATACCCTTGAGGATATTGCCCTGCATTTCGCCTTTCTCATGCGGCTGAAATCACAGGCCCTCTATGAGCACTCCATCCGCGTAGCGGGCCTTGCAGGAGCGACGGCGCTCTACATGAAGCTCCCTGCCAATGAAGTGACCCTCATCCATTACGCAGGCCTCCTTCATGACATCGGGCTTCTCACCATGCCGAACCGCCTCCTCACGAAGTACCCCTATCTCAGCACGAGAGAAAAACAGCTCTTCAAAAAACATCCAGACCTGGGAGCAAATATGCTGGAAACCAATCCGGCCTGCCAGGATCTCATCCCGTACATCCGCTTCCACCACGAGCAATGGGACGGCGGCGGCTATCCGAA
>CAUBUJ010000191.1 GCA_958439155.1 uncultured Veillonellaceae bacterium | reverse complement strand
CTTCCTATTTCCTCTCCAGACTTCTGACTCCCGACTTCAGACTCCGCTCCAATGATGCACCGACTGGCCATAGACCTCAGACCGCGGGCCCCGCTCCTATGACGCACCATCGGACCCGGGCGGCGGCTCTTACTGCTTGGTATCTTCGTACCGAAGATCTCTCGACTCCTCTTCAGGCGTTTTTATTTCTACGTTAGTCATTTTCTTTCATACCTCCGCTCGAGATGACGCCCATTTCGTCTTGTCCCTTGCAAGGTGCCTTTGGATTTCCGCTGAAAGCTGAAAGCTGATGGCTGATGGCTGAAAGCTGATGGCTCTGCGAGGCGGCGAAGCCGCATATAAAAAGCCCTTCCTATTTCCTCTCCAGACTTCTGACTCCAGACTTCAGACTCCACACCAATGACGCACCATCCGCTAACAGCTAACAGCTAAAAGCCAACAGCCAACAGCCAACAGCTAAAAACAGTCATACCGCTTGTGTGAAGAAGCGATTGTACTATACAATGGAAGAAAAAGGAGGCAATCATGGAACTGCGGGTACTCCAATATTTTCTGGCAGTCGTACGGGAGGAGAACATTTCCCGCGCTGCCGAAGTGCTTCATATTACCCAGCCCACGCTGTCCCGGCAGATCGCGCAGCTTGAAGAGGAATTGGGGACGCCTCTTTTCATCCGCGGGCGCCGTCTCTCCCTGACCGACGCGGGAGCGATGCTCCGGGTACGGGCGGAAGAGGTGGTGTCCCTCGTCGCCAAGATCGAGAATGAATTCGCCGAGAAATCCGAAGTAGGCGGCATCATTTCCATTGGCAGCGGCGGGCTCATGGCGCTCCAGACGCTCATGCCTGTGCTGATCCTGTTCCAGCAGATCTATCCGCGGGTACGATACGCTTTCTATACGAACAGCGCGGAATATACGAAGGAACGGCTCGACCAGGGGCTCCTTGATATGGGTTTCCTTCTGGAACCGGTGGATGTGGAAAAATACGACTACATCCGCATGAAAGGGAAAGAACGTTGGGGCCTGCTTGTGCCGGCAGGCCACCCCCTCGCCGGGAAAGATTCCATTTCCAAAGAAGACCTCTTCACGGTTCCTCTTATTACGAGCGGCCGCCGGTCCGTGCAGAAAGAACTGGAAACCTGGCTGGGAGAGGAATGGGAAAAGCTTCCGGTCATTGCCACGTACAATCTCATCACCAACGTGGCCTCTCTCGTAGCCGGCGGCCATGCGGCGGCGCTCACCATCGAAGGAGCAGCCAATTTCTTTGAAAAAGACCGCATGGTGTTCCGGCCTCTTGCGCCGGAGCTTGCCTTCACCGCGGTCCTGGCGTGGAAGAAATTCCAGCCCCACTTCAGCGCAGCAAGCCAGCTTCTTGAATACATCAAGGGGTATACAGAAAACATATAGAAAAGTATCAAAACCAAGTATTGGGCATGAAAGCAAAAAGAATTTAGAATACAGATACCAAGGAAATCACTCTGCGGTATCTGTTTTTTTATGACATAGAGAAAGAGAGGGAAGGACAGATGAAACATTTCGTATGGGGAGCGGCAGTCCTTGCGGCGGGGCTTCTGCTCTCCGCCTGCGGAGGTGCGCCGCCGGAGGCTTCGCCTGCACGAAGCGCCGCCGTGAGCGGGGAGATGAGGGCGGCACAGGACCGGAAGATCCTGATTGCTTATTTTTCTCTCGCACATATCGTCCCTGATGGAGCGGATGCGTCCACCCACGCCACGCCGTCTTCAGGAAATACGGAGACTGCCGCAAAAGAGATCCAGCGCCAGGTCGGAGGTGATCTTTTCGCGATCCGTACGGAACGGAGCTATCCTGTGCTTCACCGGGAAGGAAGCGCCGTGGCGAAAGAGGAAATCCAAAGCGACGCCCGGCCCCGCCTCACCACCACGGTGCCCCATATGGAAGAGTATGACACGGTCTACATCGGCTATCCCCTCTGGTGGTACATGGAGCCCATGGCAGTGCGGACCTTTATCGAGTCCTACGATTTTCAGGGAAAGACAGTCATTCCCTTCTGCACCTCCATGGGAGCCGGCGTGGAACGGAGCGAAGCAGATCTCCGGCAGCGCCTTCCTGGCGCGCAGGTACTCTCCGGTGTGACCCTTCCTACAGGACGGGACAATGGGGAAGCCATCAGCCGGTGGCTCACGTCGATCGGTATGAAGTAATTGCAGAAAGGAGAAAAAGAAATGAAACGGATGTTGACCATGCTCTGCCTGATGGGCCTCGTTCTTGCCCTGGCCGCCTGCGGCAGCGCCCCTTCCGGTGAGGCAGCGGCGCCAAGGGCAGCAGCGGCCCATAGAGAGGAGGCTCCGCCGGAAGGAAGCACCGCGGTGACACTCACCATCGGAGACAAGGTACTGGACGGATACTTGGACAATTCCGGCCCGGCCCGGAGCCTTCTCGCTCAGCTGCCCCTCACAGTGACCCTTAATGATTCGGACAATGATTTCTGCGGCGATAAAATCGACGTAGCCTACACAGAAGCGGACGTGACCAGCGGCTACCGCAATGGAGACATCGCCTTCTGGCCGGCAGCGGACAATTTCGTTCTCTTCAAAAATGGAGAAGAACACTCTGCCCAGACAGGCGGCCTGGTCCATCTGGGACGGGTCACCAGCCCCCAGGACGTGCTGGACAGCCTCTCTGGGACGCTCACCGTGACCATTGATAAAAAAGAACCGGCCCACACTGCCGGAGAAGGGACAGAACAAATGAGAATTAAAATCACCGCAGGAAATCACACCATGTATGCGAATCTGGAAGACAACGCCGCCGCCCGCGCCTGGGCAGCGCGCATGCCGCTCACTCTTCATATGGAGGACCTCTATGACAGAGAAATGTGCTACCGCTACGGCGCCGGCGCTCTCCCCACAGGCCGGCTCCGGAGCGACAGCTACGAAGTGGGTGACATCGTCTACTGGCCGCCCCGGGGCAGCCTGGTCATCCTATACCGGCAGAACGGAGAACAATTCCAGCGCCAGCAGATCGGACACATCGATAGCGGTGTGGAATTCTTCGAAACCTCCGGCAGCACTGATGTGATATTTGAAATGGTACAGTAGTACACGAAATGAGGCGCGGCCTGCGGGCTGTGCCTCATTTGGCTTGGAATCTGAAGTCTGAGGTCAGGAGTCTGAAGAAGAAAGCGGAGCCGCCTGCGGCGGGATTTTGAAAGGCCCTCATGCGCCGGGCGGGCTGGGATTCTACGAATTGTTCGTCATCGGGGCCGGTCGTGATAACTTTGGATGGCGATGATGGAAAATGGACAATGATTTGAGGAGTGGAAGCCGTGCTCCCTCGAGCGCAGCGGAGGGTAGATCTTACGGGGTCCTCCATTGTCTCGCATTGGAAATAGGAGTCCATGGTCATTCCACCCATTTTTCTTTGTCCCGACAATACCCTGAAGGGC
>CAUBUJ010000190.1 GCA_958439155.1 uncultured Veillonellaceae bacterium | reverse complement strand
GGAGCGGGCGCTCCGTTTTTCTTTACATCATCCAATGGTATCACTCCTAATGAATTTCTTTTTTCATCCAATATCCTTTGTACAAAGGACATACATACATATGGAACTCACTGCCAAGGGGCATCAGATCCGGCAGGAAATAATCCTTTCCGTCGATGGAGACAGTCTCATTATTGACGACGCCGCTCCGGATGGAAAGAGTCGGGAAAGGCCGGTTCACATCATCGAGAACGAACCAGTCCCCGTCACGGCGGAACTTTCCTTCCGACGCAAGGAAGGGAAGACCCCATCCGTAAGTCTGGTACCGGGTGGATTTCAGAAGAAGACCGTCCGCCGCTTCATTCACCACCAGATCTTCCTCTACAATGGTGCGCTCCACAGAATGGCGGTACTTCAGTGTAATGGTGCTTCCCGGATGGACCGGCCGCACAAAGACCCATCCCGTCTTCGTCTGTCCGAAGAGGTAGGGCCTGGTGAGAAACCACGCCGCTGCCCCTGCAAGAACCAGCAAAAGAAGAATCACCCAGCGTTTCTGAAATACTTTCATGGATAGCGAGAACGGACTCACGGCGGAAGCGCCGGTAACAAAACCGGAACGCTTCATGAGAGCCCGTTCATTTCCTTTCTATGTGATCGGAGTCATGCCGTGCAGGGCTCCATGAGAATTTCTTCCCTCTATCAAGGATCGCTGCCCGCTATCAGGACTTGAAATACTTTTCAGCGCCTGCGTTCATCTTGATAGACATGCCGTCAAGGGCACTTTCCTTCGTGATGTACTTGCCTACTGCGTGAGCCGCTTTCATACGGTCCAGGTTCGAATAGATCGCCTTCACCACCTGGGCGCCCATGTCGTCGGTCATCTTGTCGGTGGTAGCGAGGATAGACTTCACCGCGATGGTGTGAACGTCTGCTTCCTGTCCGGGATAGGTGCCCGCAGGAATGGTAATCGGTGTGAAGTAGGTGTACTTGTCTTTCAGCTTCGCCTGGGTCGCTTCGTCAATTTCTACGATCGCCGCGGATTTGCTGGCGCCCAGATCCTGGATGGCTGCTGTCGGGAAGCCTGCTACGACTACGCCTACATCGACGTTGCCGTCCTTCAGGGCATCTGCCGCTTCACCGAAGGACAGGTACTGTACATTGATGTCGTCATAGGTAATGCCGACCGCTTCCAGAATCTGGCGGGCATTGGCTTCCGAACCAGAACCGGACGCGCCCACAGCCACTCTCTTGCCTTTCAGATCGGCAATGGTCTTGATGCCGCTGTCCGCGGTGGTGACGAACTGGATGGTTTCCGGATAGAGAGCGCAGAGACCACGGAGGTTTTCTACTTTCTTATCCTTGAACATTTCCAGGCCGTTTGCCGCGTAGTAAGCGATATCATTCTGGACGAAAGCGATATCTACAGAGCCGTCTTTCAGCATGTTCACATTGGCTACCGCCGCGCCGGTGGACTGGGCACTGGCGTTCATGCCGGGAATATTCTTATTCAGCAGTTCCGCGATAGCGCCGCCCAGCGGATAGTAGGTCCCTGCGGTGCCGCCGGTAGCAATATTCAAAAACTGCTTGCTCGCGGAACTGCTGCCGCCTGCTCCGCCGCCGCATCCTGCGAGAATTGCCGCTCCTGCAACACAGGCCAGGCCTGCCAGCATGACACGTTTCATCATTTTCTTCATAGTAATACCCCCTTGATCCGGGATGCTCTTCAAGGCATCCTCTCCTGCGGCCCTGCCGCACTGCTACGGAAATGATTCTGCAGCCCCTGCGGGCTGCCCTATTCCCCTACTCCAGCCATTCAAACGGGTACAAAAAAAGCAGCCGGTGACATAGTCATCCGCTGCTCTTCATCGTGCCGGCTGTTGTTAAGTTACGTATATCATACTATTTTTCAAAGTCTTTGTAAAGGAGGCTCGGCTGGATTCCTTGATTATTTTGATATTTTCCATGGGTATACCGATCTGCCACGCCAAGGACAGTATGGAAATAGATCTGGCAAATCTCCACGCCTGCATAGATGCGGATCGGCTGCACGCAGAACATTTCAAGCGTCCAGTACCCGGAAAATCCCACATCCCCAAACCCTGCGGTGACATGGATGAAAAGCCCGAGCCGGCCGATGGAAGACCGCCCTTCCAGCATGGGCACGAAACATTCTGTCTTCGTGTATTCTCTCGTGCGGCCCAGGTAGAGACGGTTCGGCTCGAGAAGGTACCCTTCCTGCGGAATCTTGATGAGGTGGCCGGTATTCTTCTTTTTCATATCCAGCTCATGGGTATCATAGACCATGAGCTCATCAGCAAGTGTCAGATTGTAACTGTTTGGATTGACCTGCGCTTCATGAAAAGGCTCAATCACAATTTCCTGCCCCATGTGGCGGACAATTTCTCTTCCCGATAAAATCATGATTCTTTCTCCTGCTCCTTAAACATCCGGCGATGCGCCGTCATGCGGCGGCCGCTGAAACTGCGCCGCGCCTTCATCCCTTCTGCCAGTCCCATAGCCGCTCTGTCCTCGCCGGTAAGACTCTTCGAAATGAGAAGCTCTCCCTTCGCAGTGAAACTGATGAGGTGCGCCGCGAAAAGCGCTCCATGGGTGGGACAGAGAAGAAGCCCTTTCTGCCGGTCATTCCCATAAGGCACCGCCCGGAGGAGAGACATCCGGGAAAGGCCGCACACCGCGCACCGCGGCGAAGCCTCCCGTGCCTTCCACTGCTCCTTCCGGTCCCGTGTGAGAAGCGTCCGGATTCCGGCCACCGTCTGGGCAGAACTTCTCGCAAAGAGACTCCCTTCCCTGCCGGCAGAAGACACATCCTCCCGGAGAAGCTGCCATACGGGCCTCTCCAGTGGCCATCCAGCCTCCTCCATCTCTTTCCACGCCGCGGCGGCTTCCGGCTTCAAAATCCACAAATAGGAGCCGCCTGCCTCTTCGGCGCCATTGAACACATACTCCCAGAAAGGACGCTCCTCCCGCTTCTCACGGGGTGCTTCCTCCGGAGAGGGGGCGCCGTCAGAAAGAAGGGTCCCCTCCGTTTCCCGGGCCGCTGCCCCCTCGTCCGGCAGGTCCTTCCCTCCCTGACTGGCACCGGACTTTGTATGATGCGTCTCATACCAGGCTTTGATCTTCATCCCTGCCCAGCCGGCCGCCGCGTTGAGCCCGCGGTACTCCATGCCAAGGACAGAGGCAATATGCTTCGCCCGTCCTTCATGGCCAGGGATATGGTAGAGAATGGAAAAAATCTCCATCATGAGCTCCGTCATCACCGCAGGATCAGCGAAAAAGGCAAGCCACTCCTCCCGGGTCAGAACATTCCAAACCTTCAGTCCCTTCCGCCTCGCCATACCGCGCCCCCTTCCTGGAGACCTCTCCTATTTTACTCATCAATAAACTATACCTTCCTGCACGGCTTATTTAAGGCTAATTTTTTTCATTATAGCATATCTTTGGGCTTGATATTGGAAGAATTTTCTCAAAAAATAGAGCTTTTTAGCCTGTCTTAAAATCGTACAAGAAGGTATAATATAATGATAT
>CAUBUJ010000189.1 GCA_958439155.1 uncultured Veillonellaceae bacterium | reverse complement strand
AGGGGTCCATTGGTATTCCACTCATGATTTTCTTTTCCAATGGATTCCATTGGGGAACTTCATTTCTTTTCTTGGCCGCCCAAGAAAAGAAACGAAGCAAAGAAAAGAAAGCGCCGCCCAGACGAGTTGGCCTGGGTTCCAAGCATGATCGCTACCCTTCGCGCAACTCGCTACGCTCAAACAGGCGCTACGGCTGACGCCATCATGCATGGAACCCTCCCTTCGGGCACCGGCTAACTCTAAATGGGCGGGGAGCTGAATGGAATTTTGATATTTATACGCAGACGCGCGGTGTCAGGTGCGATGATTGACTGTATCGGCAGGCGGTGCGAATGTACGTACGTTTTCCCAAAAATATCCATCATCTCGACCGGTCGTTATTCCCTCCTCATGGGGAATCACAAACAATGGACAATGATTTGAGAAGTGGAGAGATCTTACGGATTATTGCGGGTATATCTTTCGTAAAAATCGGAAGGCTTAACCCATCAAGGGCCTGAGAGTGGCTGCGCCTGCGTATAAAGTGGTTTTCAAACCGCCATGCCGGGCGAAGCTCCAATATAAAAAGCCTTTCCTATTTCCTCTCCAGACTTCAGACTTCCAACTTCAGACCCCGCCCTAATGATGCACCATCCGCCTTTGACCTCAGACCTTTGACCTCGAGCGGAATGACGCACATTTCGCGGGCTCCGGCTGGAGTGCTGATCCCGCCTCATAGGCACATAAAGGAGACAATATGGACGAAGCCATACAATTTATCAATGACCGCATGGAAGAAGTGCTGGCCGGAAAAGATATTACGAAAAAAGACGCGCTCCGCCTGCTTTCTATCGGGCGGCAGGAGCCGTTCTTCCTGATGGCCGCGGCCGACCGGATCCGCCGGGCTTTCCAGGGGGATAAAATGGATTTCTGTGCCGACATCAATGCCAGGAGCGGCCGGTGCAGCGAGGATTGTAAATTCTGCGCCCAGTCCGGGCACTGGCATACGGGGGTGAAAGAATATCCCCTCCGCTCGCCGGAAGACATTCTGGCGGAAGCGAAACAGGCAGAAGCCTACGGGGCGGAACGTTTCGGCATCGTCACCAGCGGCCGGGGCCAGCAGGAGAAGGATTTTGAGAGCATTGTGAAAACGGTGCGGCTCATCCGGAAAGAAACCCATCTGAAAGTGTGCTGTTCTCTGGGCCTTCTTACCGACGACCAGCTGCGCCGCCTGAAAGAGGCAGGGGTCTTCCGGGTGCACTGCAATCTGGAAACAAGCAAGCGTTATTTTCCGGAGATTTGCACCACCCACACCTATGCGGAGAAAGAAGATCATATCGAGCGCATCCAGAAAGCAGGGCTCGACGTGTGCTCCGGCGGCATCATTGGTCTCGGAGAGACTGAGGAAGACCGGATCGACGTGGCGCTCGCCCTTAGGAAGCACCATATCCGGTCGGTGCCGCTGAATATTTTCAGCCCCATTCCGGGAACGCCTTTTGGAAAAAACCATCCGCCGAAGCCCCTGGATATTCTCCGGAATTTCGCAGTGATCCGTTTCATTCTGCCCCACGCGGTGATCCGGGTCTGCGCCGGACGGGAAGCGTCGCTCCGGGATATGCAGGCCTTTGCCCTCGAGGCGGGCCTCAACGGCGCCATGGTCGGCGGGTATCTCACCATCGCCGGCCGCCCGCCGGAACGGGACCGCCAGATGGCAATCGACATGGGACGGACGGTGTGAGGAAAGAGGCTTTTCCTGTAAAGGAAAGGCCTTTTTTGACGGCCCTTTCCGCAGGCGCTCTGTCTTTTCAGAAAACTGTCCTGCCGGGAGAATTCTTTACATTTTCCTTACTTTGTCCTTTTCATTTTTCTCTGTGTATGTTATGATTTGCTATTATAAATACATGACATAGGAGTCAGAACAGGAAGCAGGTGCTTCGTTCTGGCTTTTTTTATGGGACAGGAGGGGCGGCATGAAAAAAGCGCTTTGTTATGGAATCTTGGGATCTCTCTTTTTCGCTTTTACTTTCATTTTCAACCGCAGCATGAACCTGGAAGGGGGATATTGGCTCTGGAGCGCGTCCCTCCGGTATATTTTCATGCTCCCCATGCTCTGGCTCCTTCTGGCCCGCCGCCATGGCACCGGGGAGATTCTCCAGGAAATGAAGGGACATCCCGTGCCGTGGCTCCTGTGGAGCACGGTGGGATTCGGCCTTTTCTACATGCCGCTCACCATGGCTTCCGTCTATGGCGAGTCCTGGTTTGTCGCGGCAGCATGGCAGATCACCATCATCGCCGGCATTTTGCTGACGCCTTTTTTTGGCGAGCCCATCCCGGGGAAAAAGCTTTTGTTCTCCGCGGTGATCCTGGGCGGGATCTTTCTGCTCCAGCTGGCCCACGCGGACTCTATGGACAGGACCGGCCTCTGGACGGCGATGGCGCTCATCCTGCTGGCGGGAATTTCTTATCCCCTGGGCAATCGGAAAATGCTGGTGCACTGCCCGGCGCGGTTCAATACGATCCAGCGCGTCTTCGGCATGACTCTCTGTTCCATGCCTTTCTGGATTCTCTGCGCGGGCTACGCCGCGGTGACGCACGGCATGCCCGGCACGGGACAGGTGATCCAGTCGGTCATTGTGGCCCTCTTCTCCGGCGTGGTGGCGACCATTCTTTTCTTTGAGGCCACCCATTTGGTGCAGGGTAATACGAGAAATCTCGCGGTCATTGAGGCGACTCAGTCAGGGGAAGTGCTCTTCGCCCTCCTTGGGGGGATTCTCTTCCTCGGGGACAACCTGCCTACGCTGGCAGGCTTTATGGGGATCGCCGTGATCATTGCCGGCATGACCTGCGCCAGTATGAGCCGGTAACTGTTTTCCTGTCCTCCTTCCTGCTATAATAGAAAGAAATTGATCCATGAGGTGTATTTCTATGAATAGACAATTCCGTTACCATTCTATTGAAGAATTTCTGGACGCGCTTTCCAGCACGAGCCCCACGCCGGGCGGCGGTGCCGCAGCGGGGCTTCTGGCGGCGCAGGCCTGCGCGCTCGCGGAGAAAACCTGCCGCCTCACCGTGACGAATAAGGCCTATGCTTCCGTGAAAGATGACGCGGAGAAATGGGCGTCCCTTCTTTCTGACGCGCGGGCGATCATGCTCGATCTCATGGATGAAGACGCGGCCAATTTCAAAGCCCTCATGGATATGTACCGCCGGCCGGCGCCTTCCGATGAGGGAGGAAAGCTGGCACGGAAGGAAATGCTCCAGCGGGCCCTCCAGAAAGCGGCGGAAGCGCCCATGCAGATCGCCCAGACCATGGCGGACCTGCTCACACTGTTTACCCAGGTCCTGGAAAAGGGAAACCAGAACCTTCTCACGGACAGCATCATTGCCCTTCAGTGCGCTATGGCGGCGATCCGCGCATCCATTCTCAATGTGCGGATCAATATGAAGTACATGGACAATGAATTCCTCGTGCGGGAAACGGAAGACACCATCCGCTCCTGGCAGGATAAAATGTCTGCTGCTGACGCGGTCCTTACGTACCAGGTGACGCTGTAAGAAGGC
>CAUBUJ010000188.1 GCA_958439155.1 uncultured Veillonellaceae bacterium | reverse complement strand
AATGGATGTTGAATTTTTTCCATTCTGTGGTATATAATATGTAAGAACATCAGACAGGTCTGTGGTTGAAAGTCGATGCCAGTCGCAGGCAAAACGATCCACGTAACGGAGTCAAAGGGCTCCTGAGCACGGTGCGGTTTAGAAGTAAGTCCTGCCGAGAAAATCGAGAGGGCCAGTAGTGAGAGGCAGAGGCCGGGTAGCGAAAACTCCAGCAGGCGGGTGTGGGGGCGAAAACCAGGTCAGCTGTCTGGCGTTTCTTTAGAAATGAGATCCCGCGGCGGATTTCCATAGATACGAGGACCAAAAGAAGTATTCCTGTTCTTTTTCTCAGAGAGGGCGGGTCAGCGGCTGGGAGCCTGCCTGTAATTCCAGGATGAAATGCATTTGCGAGTAGAAAGAGTGAATGAAGTAGCTTTTTCCGTTTGTTTGCGATAAAAACAGCAGGAAGCAGCTCCGGCTGCGGACAGAGTGGAATAGCGGACCACCGTCTCTGTGAGACGGCGGTTTTTGTTTTTCTTGAGGTCATTTGCGGATACGAAGGTATCCCTTGAAGGAGGATATAATGGAACAGATAAAAGTGTACAACACCATGACACGGGAGAAGGAAGTATTCAAACCGATCACCCCTGGGGAAGTGAAGATTTATGTATGCGGCGTGACGCCGTACAATCATCCCCATATCGGCAATGCCCGTCCCGCTGTGACCTGGGATGTGATCCGCCGGTACCTGCAGTTCATCGGCTACAAGGTGACGCTCATTCAGAATTTCACCGATGTGGATGATAAGATCATCAATAAGGCCAATGCGGAAGGGACTACGTGGAAAGTCATTTCTGACCGCTATATTGACGCCTATTTCAAAGTGATCGACGCCCTCGGCGTGCGCCGCGCTGACAAGTATCCCCGTGTGTCTGAGCACATGGATGATATTATCCAGATGGTGAAGACCCTCATTGAGAAGGGCCATGCCTATGTGCTGGGCCATGATGTGTACTATGATATTTCCACCTTTAAGGATTACTGCAAGCTCTCCGGCCGCAATGTGGATGACATGCTCGCCGGCGCCCGGGTGGAAGTGAATACAGGCAAGAGAAATCCTGGGGACTTCGCCGTATGGAAAGGGGCGAAGCCGGGCGAACCGTCCTGGGACAGCCCCTGGGGCAAAGGCCGTCCGGGCTGGCATATTGAATGCTCTGCCATGTCCATCCATTATCTCGGCGATACCTTTGATTTCCACGGCGGCGGCAGCGATCTGATTTTCCCGCACCATGAAAATGAAATTGCCCAGTCCGAAGGGTGCACAGGCCATCCATTCGTTCATTACTGGCTCCATAATGGGTTCATCACCATCAATCAGGAGAAGATGAGCAAGTCTCTCAACAATTTCTTCCTCGTGAAGGATGTGCTGGAGAAGTATTCCGGCGACGCGCTGCGGTTCTTCCTGCTGTCCACCAATTACAGAAGTCCCCTCGATTTCAGCGATGACCGTCTGGAAGAGGCGGAAACCAATATGGAACGCCTGTCGGAAGTGATTGAGCGTGTGAAGGAGCTCTCCGCCATGAAGGGCACGGAGAAAACGGAAGCGTCGGAAGCGCTCCGGAAGGCAGCGGAAAAGGCGATGGCTGATTTCCATGCCGCCATGGATGATGATTTCAATACGGGCCTTGCGTCGAGCACCATGTTTGAACTGGCAAAAGCCTTCAATATTTACTACGTCGCGGTCCAGGGCGGTACTGCGGTGGACGCGGACGCTGTGGCTTTCGCCGCGAAGAATCTGAAAGAAATTATGGGCGTTCTGGGGATTCTGGAAGACGCGTGGAGCAAGAAGAAGAGCGCCGCCAGCAGCAAGGATTTTGAAGATCTCATGCAGATCGTTCTCGATATCCGCCAGGAAGCGCGGAAGGCGAAGCAGTATGCCATTGCCGACCAGATCCGGGACAAGCTGGGCGCGATGAATATCGTCATTGAAGATACCCCCACCGGGGCAAGGTGGAAGAAACGTGGAGTTTAAGCGGGTACAGTTTCTCAAGAAGGAAATGGCCCGGAAGGTAGGGAGTGCTGCGCCGGTGCTGTCTGAGCAGGATGTCTTTTCCATGGACGCGCTCACTCTCGCCTACATGGGGGACGTGTGCTGGTCTTTCTATATCCGGGAAAGGCTCATTGCCACGGGGATCTACAATGTGCAGATTTTGAATGCCCTCTCGTCGGAGATGGTCTCCGCCAAGTGGCAGAGCCGCATTCTTTTTGAGATTCGGGAGATTTTGAATGACCGGGAGCTCAAGGTGGTGAAGCGGGGGCGGAATTCCCATTCCACGGTGCCGAAGAGCGCTACCGTCGAGGAATACCGCGAGTCCACCGCTTTTGAGAGTCTCCTCGGCTATTTGTACTTGTCCGGGGCGGAAAGCCGTCTCCATTTTGTGATGGACCGTTCCATGAAGTATCTGGCGGAAGAATTCAACAAACGCTGAAAAAAGATGGCTGGCTCCCTGCGGAGCCGGGCTGTCTGTACCATGAGGGTATAGTTCTGCAGCATCTGGACTATATCCTTTTGGCCATTTATGGGGGAATCCATGGATAGAAGAGAAGGATACAGAAAAGAAGGAAAAAAGAAAGGCCCGCCGGCCCGGATGGAGCGGCCCCGCAGAGGGAGAAATGACGCTCCCCGGCGCGGGCCCGGCCGGGACGTCCGGGATAAGGCGGAGGGAATCCTTTACGCGGGCGGCCGGAACGCGGTGACAGAGGCGCTCAAGGCAGGGCTCGTGAAGAAGCTCTTCGTGAAGACCGGGAAGAAGGATGAGCGGCTCCAGGGGCTCATGGCTCTCGCTGAGGAGAAGGGCATTCCCGCGGCGGAAGTGGAGGAACGGGCGTTGGACCGGATGGTGCCGGATCTGCGCCACCAGGGCGCGGCAGCGGAGCTCGTGCCTTATGAATACGCCGATCTGGACGCGGTCCTTTCTGCCTGGGAAGGGCGGGACCCGGTGCTGATTCTCCTCGACGGGATCGAAGATGTGCGGAACCTGGGCGCCATCATCCGGACGGCGGAATGTTCCGGCGCGGCGGCAGTGCTCCTCCCGGAACACCGGAGCTGCCAGGTGACGTATGTGACCATCAAGACCGCTGCCGGCGCCGCTTCCTACCTGCCGGTGTGCCATATCGGCAATATCCGCCAGACCCTGGAAGAGCTGAAGAAAAAAGGATTCTGGGTATGCGGCACCGACATGGACGGGGAATCCCTCTATTACGAAGCCAATCTGAAGGGGCCTCTCGTGATCGTCATGGGGGCGGAAGGAAAGGGCATGTCCCGCCTCACAAAGGAGCTCTGCGATTTCTGCGTGCGCATCCCCATGAAGGGCCGTGTGTCGTCGCTCAATGTATCGGTGGCAGCAGCGCTTCTTCTCTATGAAGCGGCCCGGCAGCGGGCGGTCAGGTAAGAGCTGACAGAAGGAAGCATCATGAAAGATTTATACATCATTGACGCGTACAATGTGATTTTCTGGGAGCCTGATGTTTTTCCCCGGACAGAACTGGAGACGAGCCGGAAGAAGCTCCT